>LADV01000117.1 GCA_000961805.1 Peptococcaceae bacterium BRH_c23
TTTAATCCCCCACGCTACATGAAACTCTTAGAAATTATCCCCGGTCCCAATACCGACCAGGATGTCATTACATTCCTATGCGAATTCGGAGAGCGAGTCTTGGGCAAAGGGGTTGTCATGGCCAAAGATACGCCCAATTTTATTGCGAACCGGATTGGCGCCATCGGCTCTCCTGTGTTACTTAAGGAAATGCTCCGAACAGGGTTAACCGTTGATGAAGTGGATGCCTTGACGGGACCTGTCATGGGACGTCCGAAGAGTGCATCGTTTCGTACGATAGATCTCGTCGGATTGGATACCTTTATCCATTCAAACAATAACGTAGCCAATGGGGTGCCTGCGGAAAAAGATAACTTTGTTTTACCAGAGTTTATATTTACTATGCTGAATAATGGCTGGTTGGGAGATAAAACCAACCAAGGGTTTTACAAGAAATCCAAAGGTCCTAAAGGTAAAGTCATTGAAGTATTAGATATTCAAACCATGACCTATGGTCCACAAAAAAGTGTGAACTTTGCTTCTCTAGAAAAAGCAAAAGCTGCAAGAAGTCTGCCCGAGAAACTTCGCACCTTAGTTGACGGAGATGATATTGGGGCAGAGTTTGCTTGGAATGTTTTAAAACCGACTCTGCTTTATGCTGCTACTATAGTCAAAGATATAGCAGACGATATCACCGGAATCGACGAAGGCATGCGGTGGGGTTACAATTGGGAGATGGGTCCGTTTGAACTATGGGATGCACTTGGAGTCAAAGCTACAGCAGATCGTATTGTCGCGGAAGGCGGCACACTGCCCCCGCTCGTGGAAGAATTACTCGCAAAAGGGTACGAAAGTTTCTATCAGAAGACTGAGGCTGGACAGACCGCTTTTTATAATGCTGGAACCTATCATCAAAAAACAGTCAGCCCATACTCATTCTCGTTGAAACAAGCCCATAAGGGTGGCAAGGTGATCTTGGGCAATGCTGGTGCAAGCCTGGTGGATCTTGGCGACAATGTGGCCTGTTTAGAATTTCACTCTCCGAACAATTCCATCAACGCAGATGTTGTGGAGATGATCAATAAGTCGTTGGAAGAAGTGGAGAAAAATTACCTAGGACTTGTGATCGGCAATCAAGGAAAGAATTTCTGCGTGGGTGCTAACCTCATACTTATTCTCCAGGCAGCCGAAAAAGGAAACTGGACTGATCTTGATCTTGGGGTGCGTGAATTACAGAATGCAACGATGGCCCTGAAATTCGCTAAGAAACCTGTCGTAGCGGCTCCTTTCGGAATGACCCTCGGCGGTGGAGCGGAAATTTGTCTACACACTCATGCTATTCAGGCCTCTTCGGAAACCTACATGGGGCTCGTTGAACTCGGTGTTGGCTTAATTCCTGCTGGTGGTGGGACTAAGGAATTGGCTGTTCGGGCGATGGAAGGAATCCTGCCGGGCGTACAAGTTGCTCCAGATTACTTCTTTGCTAAACGTTTTGAAGTGATTGCCATGGCCCAAGTCTCGACGAGTGCGGAAAAAGCTCGTCAGCTTGGCTTCTTGCGTGACCATGATCGCTATAGCATGAATCCGGAGCATATCATTATGGATGCTAAGGCACGGGTCATCGACTTGGCTCGTAACTTCAGACCTAACTTGCCAACGAAGGTCAAAATAGCGGGTTCCGGTGTTCGCGGCACCTTGGAACTGGCAATGTATGGCATGCGCAAAGGACATTATATCTCAGAGTATGATCAGCAGCTTGGCAATAAACTGGCTTATGCCATTACCGGTGGGGATCGTCCGGCTGGAATGCTCGTGGACGAGCAATATCTCTTAGATCTTGAACGAGAAGTCTTTATTAGCTTACTCGGGGAAGCGAAAACACAGGATCGCATCCGCCATATGCTCGCCAAAGGCAAGCCATTACGGAATTAGGGGGGAAAAGCATGCAAGAAGCGTACATTGTACAGGCCAAGCGGACGGCCATTGGTAAAGCGGTTAAAGGGAGCTTGGCACAGGTTCGTCCAGATGATTTAGGGGCTTATGTTATACAGGATATTCTCAAAAATGTTCCTGCTCTTAAAACGGAAGAGATTGATGACTGCGTTATTGGTTGTTCGTTTCCAGAGGCAGAGCAAGGGATGAATATGGCCAGAATTATGGCCATGCGCGCTGGTCTCCCGCTTGACGTTACAGGTGTAACTATTAATCGCTTTTGTTCGTCAGGGCTTCAGGCGATTTCCATGGCTGCAGATCGGATTCGCTTAGGTGAAGCAGATGTGATGATCGGTGGCGGAGCAGAGAGCATGTCCATGGTCCCGATGGTTGGGAATAAACCGGCTCCGAATCCCTTTATGTTGGCGAATGCTCCAGAAGTCTATATATCGATGGGCATAACTGCTGAAAACGTAGCAAAAAAATATGAGGTCACGCGTGAACAGCAAGATGCTTTCGCGGTACAAAGCCATCAGAAAGCTTTTGCTGCCCAAAGCAGAGGACGCTTTGATGACGAGATTGTTTCAATTCCTTTACCCACTTGGGGAAAACCGGGTGAAAAATGGTTCAATAAAGATGAGGGGATTCGTCCAGAAACCACGATGGAATCGTTGGCTAAACTCAGGCCAGCCTTCTTGAATGGGGGCTCGGTCACGGCAGGGAACTCGTCCCAGACCAGTGACGGTGCAGCAATCACCCTTCTTATGTCTGAACAAAAAGTCAAGGCTCTAGGTTTGAAACCAATAGCCGTTTGGCGTGGATTTGCTGTCGCTGGTGTCGAACCCGAACTGATGGGCATTGGTCCGATTAAGGCCATCCCCAAAGTTTTAAAGCAAGTTGGGTTGACCCTAGATCAAATCGACTTATTCGAGCTAAATGAAGCTTTTGCCTCACAGTCGCTGGCGATCATTAAGACGCTGGACATAGACCCGGCAAAAGTGAATCCTAACGGCGGGGCCATTGCTTTTGGACATCCACTCGGTTGTACCGGAGCTAAGCTCACAGCAACTTTATTACATGAATTGACAAAACAAAAGAAGAAATACGGCATGGTTACCATGTGCATCGGTGGCGGCATGGGAGCTGCCGGCGTGTACGAATTGTTGTAGAGTTGTGAGGAGTTAATCCGCGAAGCACAAAAGTTAAACATATGGCAAAAAAGCAATAAACATTAAAGAAGTTGAAAAATACTAAGAGGCCTCGTTCGACGAGGCCTTTTAGTATACATCCACGATTATTAGGATTATATTTTGCTCGATAAGGCTGCGGAGATGGGATTGTATGGTCTAAGCATTCCATAAGAGCACACCGGCTTGAGTCGGGTATGATAGACATTTCCTGACGTATTAGAAAAGAGTTCGAAGGGGGTTATGAAATGAATTGGCAACCTGAGGTTGATGAATTGCACAGACGGGAAGATTTAGCCAAACTAATGGGAGGAGAAGAGCGGGTCGCTAAGCACCGGGCGCAAGGTAAGTTAACGGTCCGAGAGAGAATTGAGCTACTCCTCGATCTAGGTACGTTTCACGAAACAGGGGCTTTAGCAGGAAAAGCTACTTACGAGGAAGGCAAGATGATCGATTTCGTTCCAGCCAATTTTGTCCTTGGAACGGGACGTATTGATGGGCGTAAAGTTGTTGTTGGAGGAGATGATTTTACCGTACGCGGTGGCGCTGCAGATGGTTCAGTGCGAGGAAAGCAGGAGTATGCTGAGCGAATGGCCCATGACCTTAAGATACCCATCATTCGTTTGGTAGATGGCACTGGAGGTGGAGGGAGCGTCAAGTTCCTGTCCAATGAAGGCTACACTTATGTACCAGTCAACCCAGCCTGGGACTTGGTGGTCGCTAATCTAGGTTGTATTCCTGTGGTAGCTGCTTGTCTCGGATCAGTAGCGGGGTTGGGTGCAGCGAGAGTCGTAACCGCCCATTTTTCGGTAATGGCTGAGAATAATTCTCAAATTATGGTGGCTGGTCCGCCTGTTGTCAGATACGGGACTGGGGAAATTTTATCTAAAGAGGAACTGGGAGGAGTGCAGGTTCACAGAGCCAGTGGGGTTGTCGATAATGTGGTTGAATCAGAACAGGAGGCTTTCCAGCAAATTAAAACGTTTCTTTCCTATTTGCCGTCCAATGTATGGCATTCTCCACCCGTTGCGGTGTCAAACGACGATTCTCAGCGTAGAGAGGAAAAATTACTTTCAGTAATCCCGCGAAATAGAAGACGTCCTTATAAAATCCGAGAACTGCTACCGATGATTTTCGACCGAGAATCCTTATTCGAAATGGGACGTTTTTTCGGTGCTGGCACAGTTACTATGCTGGCACGATTAGAGGGTCATCCGGTGGGCGTTATCGCCCCAGACCCCTTTATCCGGGGTGGAGGGCTTACCGACAAAGGAGCGGATAAATTAGAACGTTTCGTAGATCTATGCCAAACGTTTCATTTACCCATTGTCAATTTAGTGGATCAACCGGGAATGGATATAGGTCTAAACGCGGAAAAGAGGGGTACTATTCGTCGGGGTGCTCGGGCAATAGCAGCCATCTACCAAGCTACAGTACCTGTGATCGAAATTATTTTAAGACGAGTTTTCGGTGTTGGCGGAGCAGGTATGATCAATGGGCATGCTCTTCATTTACGTTACGCTTGGCCGTCGGGTGACTGGGGTTCCCTACCTTTAGAAGGAGGAGTGCAAGCAGCCTATCGTCGGGAGTTAGAAGCTAGTTCGAATCCCGAGGCTCTTCTTAAGGAAATTATGGATAGTATGGAACCCATCCGGTCACCTTTACGTACTGCAGAAGCTTTTGGTATCGAGGAGATTATTGACCCACGCGAAACTCGTCCACTTCTTTGCGAATGGGTAAGGGATGCTTATGCCCTTTTGCCACAACAGTTAGGCCCCTACCAACATGCCATGCGACCCTAAAAAAGAAATGAAGCATAGGTGAAAGGTATACTCTCTTCCGGTTCTTTCTTTTTACTACAAGTCGTAATTGAATTTGAGGAGTGGGATGAGTTGTCTTATGAAACAGATTTTGAGTCCAAAAAAATTAGCCAGATTGGGATAGTGGGATCCGGCACCATGGGAGCGGGTATTGCCCAGGTGGCAGCCCAAGCAGGTTACCAAGTTGCTTTGTGGGATTTGAATGAAGAGTTAGTACAGCGCGGTCTTGCCAGCATCCAGAAAAATATAATCCAGCAAGTGCAAAAAGGTAAGATTACTTCAGAGACTGCTAACCAGTGTCTACAGCGTATTAAAACAACCACTAGTTTAGCTATGCTCGGATCCTCGGACTACATTATTGAATCTGTCATTGAAAAATTGGAGGTTAAAAAGGGTTTGTTCAAAGAACTGGACGGTTTTTGTCCACCAGAAACGATTTTGGCGACTAACACATCGGGGCTTAGTATTACTGAATTAGCTTCAGCTACTAACAGGCAGGATAGGGTAATTGGTACACACTTTTTTATTCCACCCCCTCGCATGGAACCGGTAGAGGTAGTACAAGGTTATCACACTTCTGAAGCTACTTTGCTTGAGACGGAAAAACTCTTGATTAGCTTGGGGAAAACGGTGATTAAAGTCAAGGATAGTCCCTTGTTTGTGTTCAATAGAATTATGAATCCCATGATCAACGAGGCTATCTTTGTGCTGCAAGAAGGATTGGCAACTGCTGAAGATATTGATAAAGTCATGAAACTGGCTGGTCATCACCCGATCGGTCCTCTTGCTTTAGCAGATGTTTGCGGTCTAGACGTGGTTTTAATGGTAGGAGAAACTTTGTTTCGAGATACGGGTGATACTAAATACCGAACTCCTGGTTTATTGCGTCAATTGGTCAGCGCGGGCCACTTAGGCAGAAAAACGGGCAAGGGCTTTTTTGACTATGCCAGTCAACCGAAGAACGACAATTAGAAAGTCTATACCCATATATGGATGTCCTCCTTAATATGGATAAATTGTAAAGGTGTTAGCGCAAAAAGGGGCCGAGTGCGATTATAGTGAATATGTGCGTTTTCGGCACTACTTATGGACAGGTATTAGGGTGTTTGAGGGATGGAGACTCCCACTTATTGAAGTGGGAGCCTCTGAAGTGGATGAAAAAGCGAAGGTAATCAAGCGGGCTTTTATGATAGAACGGGTACTGAATTTTTGAAGTGTATGCTTTCTAACACAGAATTGTAAATATTTGTATCAATTCCGTACACGTTTAGTACTCTCTCTAATCGCTGATTTGTTATTTAAGAGGGTTTTTGTTATACATTTTAGTGGCATAAATATTGCATTTAGATCTAAAGGAGAGTTATTAGAATAGTTAAAAAGAAACGAGGTGCAAATTTACTTTCCAGTGAAAAAGACAAGATAATATAGGTAGACTTGAGTGTAACCACATAACCAAGAGGAGGGGAACTTTTTAGGCATATAATATTCAGAAAATTTATAATAGAAAATAAAATATAAATCTAAGCACTAGCGAGTTAATGAAATTAGAGAACAGTTTGACTTTACTTAAACCAAATAATTAAGTAGTAAAAAGAGGAGGCAATCGGATGACGGAAAATGAGAAACTATGGTTGAAAAGCTATCCAAGCAATGTTAGGTACCACATTGATTACCCCGATAAGTCGCTAGGTCAAATGTTTGATGAGACAGTCGCCAAAATGCCAGATAGCCCTGCCATGATTTTTGGAGGGCATACGGTTACTTATAGACAGTTCGGGGATCAGGTCAACCGTTTTGCGACTGCTTTAGCTGGTTTAGGTATCATCAAGGGGGAACGGGTGGGGCTAATGGGCCCGAATTGCCCCCAATGGGAAATAGCTTTCATTGCTTTGCTCAAATTAGGCGCAATTGTCGTCCAAACAAACCCCATGTACGTTGAACCAGAAATTGCACACCAAATGAATGATTCTGGGGCAACCACGATCATTGTCTTTGAAATGATGTATCCTCGGGTAAAGAATGTGCTGCAGGATACGTCTTTACAAAGGGTCATCGTTTTTAACTTTCTTGCACCGGTCAAGTCAGCACCTGGAATTTATTCATACGACGATCTAATCAAGTGTGAGGCTGCTCTACCTGAAGTACCCATTAATTCCGCCGAAGATCTGGCAGTCTTGCAGTATACTGGTGGCACGACGGGTGTCTCCAAAGGGGTTATGCTCACTCACCGTAATCTAATATGTAATACCCTCCAAGTTCTTGAATGGTCGGTTAACATGGAATATGGAAAGGAACGCATTCTCACCATATTGCCGGTATTCCATGTCTATGGCATGACTGACTGCCTCAATAATGCTTTGTGCATCGCTGCAACTCAGATTATTTTGCCCCGCTTTGACGTTGATCAAGTGTTGGAAACAATTCGTGCCTATAAGCCGACTCTCTTCCCTGGTGCACCAACCATGTTTATGGCTCTTAACAGCCATCCCCGCATCGCAGAATACAGTGAAAGCTTAGCTGCAATCAAAGTTTGCACTAGTGGCTCAGCCCCACTGCCCTTAGAGGTTGCTCAGAAATTCAGCGAAGTGACGCAAGGCAAAGGAAATTTAGTTGAAGGGTATGGTTTGTCTGAGGCTTCCCCGATAACGCATTGCAACCCGCTCGATCGCCCTACACGCGCCGGTTCCATAGGTTTCCCCTTCCCTGACACTGATTGCGCAATTATGGATTTGGAGACTGGTGACAGAGAGCTCCCCGTGGGCGAAATAGGAGAATTATGCGTCCGAGGTCCTCAAGTGATGCTTGGGTACTGGGAAAAGCCAGAAGCGACGGCTGAAACCTTACGGAACGGCTGGTTGCATACCGGCGATATAGGCAGAATGGACGAAGAAGGTTACTTCTATATAATTGATCGCAAGAAAGACATAATTATCGCAGGCGGTTTCAATGTTTATCCTCGTGATATTGAGGAAGTATTGTATGAACATCCAAAAGTTAAGGAAGTTGTTGTAGCAGGGGTGCCCGACGCTTACCGCGGCGAGACGGTTAAGGCATTCATTGTCCTGCAACCCAATACAGAGGCTTCAGACCAAGAATTAATTGCTTTTTGCCGGACCAAGTTGGCTGCATTTAAGGTACCACGCCTTGTGGAGTTCAGGAATGAATTGCCTAGAACGATCGTTGGAAAAGTTTTGCGCCGTCAGCTAGTTGAAGAGGAAAAAGCAAAACTCCAAACGGCTGCCACTACGGAATCCTGAGTCAGGTAAATGTTCAAGGTGCAAATAACTATGCTCTTATAAGTTGGATAATTTATAAGTAAGTAAGTAAGTAAGTAAGTAAGTAAGTAAAAATACCCCGTAGGTGTTTCCCTACGGGGCCTCTCACATTAGGGTCATGGTTAGGGAGGCAAAATTTCGAGGAGGTAGTTAGATGAACGATCGAAAGCGTAAAAGTTGGCCTCAAGATTTACTCCCGGAGCTCTCTTATCAGCAAGGGCAAAAGCCCTTGCACGAGTACTTGCGGGACAATGCCAACTTGAATCCAGAGAAGATCGCGATCATCTGGTATGGACGAGAGATCACCTATCGTGAACTAAACGATCTCAGCGAGCGGTTTGCAACTTTCTTGTCGGTCTCCGGGGTTAAGAAAGGAGATCACGTAGCGCTTTTTCTCACCAATAGTCCCCAATATTTTATTGCGCATTATGGAATCCAAAAAATCGGAGCGGTCGTGGGGCCGTGCAGTCCTTTGTTTAAGGAGTGGGAATTGGAGAGCCAACTCAACGATATGGAAGCGAAAGTGATCGTGGCAGCGGACGGCCTCTACGATATCGTAATGAAGGTTCAGTCAAAGACACAAATTGAGCAGGTTATTCTCACGAATTACGGGGATTTTCTGCCGACTGAGCCTACACTCAATGTTCCAGCAGAGATAGGCAAACCGAAACCCTTCATTCCGGGTGTTCACGACATGATCTCGGTGATCAGGGATCTGGAAAGTTCTGTTTCTTCCGTGGACTTCAATATGAAGGACATTGGTCTCATGGTCTATACTTCCGGTACGACCGGTCAACCGAAGGGAGCCCTGCTTAGTTATGAGAACGCTCTCTTTAAGACAGCTGCAGTAGCCCAAAGCAGCAAAATTGGGGCGGAGGATGTCTTACTTACCGTGATGCCCCTTTACCATATCGCGGGGATGTTGTTGGGGCTCAATTGCCCAATTTATGCCAACGCCAGCATGGTGCTTTTGTATCGGTTTGATCCGCTCGCAGTTCTGCAGGCCATTGAACGCTACAAATGTACGTGGTGGTATAGTGTGGTGCCTATGAATCTCGCAGTCATGCAGGTACCCAATGCCGGACAATATGATATTTCCTCCTTAAGAACTAGTAGAGCTACCAGCTTTGGAATTATCCTAACTCAAGAGATTTCGGAGGCGTGGGCTAAGTTTACGGTCGGGTGTGAGATCTACGAAGCGGCTTATGGACTCAGTGAAACTCACACAGCGGATACCTTTATGCCCTCGACTGCCGTAAAGTGGGGAACTCAAGGGATCCCGAACTACGAGACGGTGATTCGTATTATTGACCCAGATACGGGTAAGGAAATGCCGGTCAGCGAGATGGGCGAAATAGTTATCACCAATCCAGGTGTTTTCCGGGGTTATTGGAATAGACCAGAGGCCACAACCCAGACTCTTCGTGATGGTTGGGTATACACTGGAGATATGGGGTGGTTGGACGAAGATGGCTATTTGATCTTCAGTGGACGGTTCAAAGAAATGATCAAGGTATCAGGTTACAGTGTTTTTCCGGAGGAAGTGGAAGCCATGCTGATCCGGCATGAAGCAATTGCCCAAGTAGCGGTGACTGGAGTACCCGATGCTCAGAAAGGCGAAGTAGTCAAGGCCTACGTTGTGCTGAAACCTGAGCAGGGTACCCAAATTTCCGCTCAGGACATAATGGACTGGGCCAAACAAAAAATGACGACCTACAAGTCTCCGCGTTATGTTGAGTTTCGGGAGTCCCTGCCAGCTACCGGCGCGGGCAAAGTGCTGCGCCGGCTGTTATAAGACTTAGTAGCTTTTAAGAATATAATTCAAAAGGTAGTGGAAGCATTATGTCAAGAACAAGACATTTAGAATTTTGGCCTAAACGTCTAGCACATAGTTTACCTGTGCCGAAGACCAGTTTATATGATAATCTTGCAGTCTCAGCTCGGAGGTATCCTGATAAAGCCGCTATCCACTATTATGGCGGCACTGTTGCTTATCGGCAATTTCAAGCTGAAGTGGATTCCTTAGCAGGCTTTTTACAAAGCAAGCTAGGGGTTGTCCAAAACGATCGCGTTCTGCTCTTTATGCAAAATTCACCCCAATATGTGATTGCCTATTATGCCATTTTGCGGGCAAACGCCGTAGTGGTACCCATGAGCCCTATGAATGTTACGGATGAAACTGTCATTTTATATCAACGATTGTGAGGCAACCGTGGCCATTACCGGACAGGAACTCTATGAGCGCCTTGCTCCATTGCAAATGAGCACTCTCTTACAGCACGTTATTGTTGCTGCCTACAGTGATTATGCGTCGCCCGAGTTCGACTTGGCAATTCCTGATGAAGTTGGTGCCCCACGCCATGACTTCGAGAATCCCCAGACAATTTATTGGCAGGAGGCTATCAACTCTGGTTTGAAACCAGGCCCGTTGACTGTATCTGAGCAGGATATGGCGGTTTTGCCTTACACATCAGGGACCACTGGCAGACCAAAAGGGTGTGTTCACTCCCATAGGTCAGTTAATGCTAACACTGTTGGCGCATCTGCATGGACCTCAATGACGGCCAATACGATTACTTTGACGACTTTACCATTATTTCATGTGACTGGAATGCAACATAGTATGAATGCACCAATTTTTGCAGGTGGAACGATGGTGTTGTTGACCCGTTGGAACAGGGAAGTTGCCGCTGCTTTGGTCGAAGGGTACGGATGTACTCACTGGGTAAACATAGCCACCATGGTGGTAGATTTTCTGGCCAATCCTAACCTGATGAACTATAATGTGAAATCTCTGGCGTTCGTGGGTGGTGGTGGCGCCCCCTTGCCAGAAGCAGTTGGGGAAAAGTTGTTCCAACTACTGGGCGTGAGATATGCAGAAGGGTATGGTTTAAGTGAGACAATTTCTCAAACCCACTTCAATCCGCCGGACCGCCCGAAGTTGCAATGTCTGGGGATTCCATCCTTTGATGTGGATGCAAGGATTATTGACCTCGAGACCCTGCAGGAGTTAGGACTTGGGGAACAAGGCGAAGTGGTCGTGAACGGGCCTCAGGTGATGAAAGGGTATTGGAACCGCCCAGAAGAGACTGAGGAAGGCTTTATTACCATCGGTGAGAAACGATTTTTCCGTACTGGTGATATTGCAAAATATGATGAGGACGGATATTTCTTTATTGTTGATCGAGTAAAACGAATGATCAACGCTGCCGGGTTTAAAGTCTGGCCTTCTGAAGTGGAGTCAACTATGTTCAAACACCCAGCGATTCGACAAGCCTGTGTGATTGGCGTGCCCGACGCAAAACGAGGAGAAACCGTAAAAGCTTATGTTATCTTGCATGAAGCGCAACGAGGAAACGTTACTGAACAAGATATTATCGAGTGGGCTAAGGGTATGATGTCTGCCTATAAATATCCGCGCATCGTACAATTTGTGGAGAGTCTTCCAATGTCGGCCAGCGGTAAACTTCTCTGGCGCAAGTTACAGGAAGAAGAAAGGGAAGTATCAAGGGGTGTAACCTTGGCGGACTGATCACATTTTGAGGCATTTGAAAATTATTTTGGAGGGTGGAGGGACAGTGACAGTAAATACGGTGTTAGGGCCGGTAAGCGCCGACAGACTTGGAAAAACCTTGTTCCATGAGCATTTTGTCTTCGGCTATCCCGGTTTCCAAGGGGATACCACAATGGGTGAATTTGACCGGGGAGCAGCCCTGCGGGTTGGTATTAATGTGGCGGAAAAACTTATGACTCACGGGGTAAAAACTGTAGTCGACGCCACGACCAATGAATGTGGCCGAAACCCGGAGCTGTTAAGAGAAATTTCAGAAAAGACAGGGCTACAAATCATCTGTTCGAGCGGCTACTACTACGAGGGAGAATCTGCACCAGCCTACTTTAAATTTCGAGCAGGGTTAGGTGATATGGAAGCCGAAGTTCATGAGATGTACTTACGAGAAATTACGGAAGGGATCGGGAAAACGGGTGTAAAAGCTGGGGTCATTAAATTAGCATCCAGTAAAGATGTCATTACCGATTATGAGAAAGTTTTTTTTCGGGCGGCAGCCAAGGTGCAGAGGGAAACTGGAGTTACCATCATCACGCACACTCAGGAAGGGACCATGGGAGCTGAACAAGCAGAGTTGCTGATTTCCGCAGGCGCTGATCCCCGTCGAATCGTAATCGGTCATATGTGTGGAAATACCAATGTAGCCGACCACGTCAGCGTCTTGAAAACAGGTGTTTTCTTGGGCTTTGATCGCTTCGGTATCGAGGGAATCGTCGGAGCACCCTTAGATTCGGTTCGCGAGACAATGCTGATTGGTCTGTTGGGAACGGGGTATGGAGGGCAACTATTATTGTCTCAGGACACTGTGAACTATTGGTTAGGCAGACCCCTGATTTTGCCCGAAATTGTACAGCAAATGTTAGCCCATTGGCACCCTACGAATATTTTTGAAAATGTCCTTCCAGTACTACGAAAGGCCGGTATTACAGAGGAACAGATTGATATACTCTTGATTGAAAATCCCGGAAGATTGTTTGGAACTAGTTAAAAAAATCAACGACAGGCATCGCCTGTCGTTGATTTTTTGTAAAGGTAACGGATAGTAGCATTTATTTTTGAGTTGTAACGTTAATTTTATACGGCAGAATCCTTATTTGGTAATTGGCTAAACGGCTTCATCCTAGTCGTCAAGAGTAGATTGAGTGCAGCAATAGCAGCTCCGATCACAAATACATATTCATAGCCTAGAACAGTCCAGATAAACCCACCTAGAAAAGGCACAAACATTGAGACTATGTGATCAAGAGTTATGCCCATGGATAAGGTTGGAGAAACATCTTCAGAATTTAAGGCTATTCTCTTAACATAGGTGGCTCTGGCCATGCTCACGGACACTAGCATTTGATCGAGAACAAACAGTCCACAGACGACGTAGAGAGTAATTTTTCCTAGACCCATAGTTTCTAGTAAGCCTTCAGTAAAAGCAT
The DNA here is from genome assembly GCA_000961805.1 of Peptococcaceae bacterium BRH_c23. The sequence continues at coordinate 13,189 of LADV01000117.1, forward strand.
AACCGAGACAGACAAAGATTAAAGATACTGATTCTCCCGCCAAGACGAATCGTTCTCCTACACTATCAATCAGGTATCCGATAAACGGTTTAAAAAAAATTCCCAGGCCGGCGATGATGAAGCTTAAAATGGCAAACGTGGCAACGTCCTGGCTAAAGACTTTAATAAGGACCCACGGCCCAAAGGTGATGAAGATCTGTTTCCTGGCGCCAAAAAGGATACTTAATCCATAGAAAACCTTATATTCTTTGCGGAGCACAAAGCGTTTACCTATTCTCTTACCCGAGTGTGGTTTCATCATTAAGATCAGTACGGCTGACAGGAAGAAGGCTCCTGCCGAAATAGAGAAGGCCAAGTGATAGTCAATTTTAATATATCTAAATAAAAGGGCTGTGGCCAAGCTTGTGGCTAGAAAGACAGCCGTGTTCACAGAATTGATCTGACCCAATCTTTTCCCCATTTGGCCTTCGGATGCTAAATTCATCCCGATACTATTGGCCATTGGCATAAACAAATGTTGCCCCATACTATATACTGTTAGCCAGCCAATCATAGGGAGATATTCGGGTGACCAGAATGCCAGACCGAGGGACCCTAATCCACCGAGTAGGTTTGCTATAGCAGCGGTCCGAACGTCTCCAAAAGCAAACAAAAGTCCTGTCATAAAAACAACTGCAAAGCCTGGGAATTCCCGAGGAATTTCTAGGAATGTCCGTTGTGAAATTGTCAAATGATAATTATCACTCAGAAAGTTATTAAAAAATGAAATATCAATGCTTTGTGTAACCCCGATCACAGCACTAGCTAATAAGAACAAAATAAAATCTCTTTTTTCTAAACCCCACATCTCTCTGTCCTCTTACTCTCTTCAACTACTCTTACTTTAATTCGCCTAATCAGGAGATATTCCTGCGGTTCACGAACCTTAGCATAATAATTATTAAGTTCCATTATTTTTGTAAAAATATATGATACTGTAAAGGAACCATTGTTAAGGGTAACACTAGATAAGTAGTTTGCTGATTTAGATATTAAGGTAATGCCAAAAGGGTATGCTAGCTTTCAAGGCGAAAATCAAAAGGTCATTTATACAACAAGACTGGTTTCAAGTTCCATAGTTCCATAGTTCCGAAGTTCCGAAGTTCCGAAGTGGAGGGCAGCAAATGTTAGCAGTGTATAATACTATCAACAATACTATCGTTAGAACTGAAAAACCCGAAGAAAAGGGCTCCTGGATAAATTTGATAAACCCTACTGAAGAAGAAATAACTCTTATTACTAAAGCCATAGGAATCGAAGATTATTTTATAAAAGATGTTTTAGACGATGAAGAGCGACCCCGAATTGAAACTGAGAATAA
>LADV01000168.1 GCA_000961805.1 Peptococcaceae bacterium BRH_c23
CAAGGTCCCCGTCCGGGATATCAAGGACAACCGCAAGGTCCCCGTCCGGGATATCAAGGACAACCGCAAGGTCCCCGTCCGGGATATCAAGGACAACCGCAAGGTCCTCGTCCGGGATATCAGGGGCAACCACAAGGTCCTCGTCCGGGATATCAGGGACAACCGCAAGGTCCTCGTCCGGGATATCAAGGACAGCCGCAAGGCCCTCGTCCAGGGTATCAGGGACAAGGTCCTGGACAAGGACAAGGTCCCCGTCCAGGGTATCAAGGACAAGGACAAGGTCCCCGTCCCGGATATCAAGGACAAGGGCAAAGTCCACGTCCAGGAATGGCACCGCGTGCTGGTGCAGGTGCTCCCTCAACTCCTACAATTACTGAACAAGCTAAGCGACAGTTGCCAGCTAATAAAAAAGCCCAAGACAAAGCTTATGAACGCAAACGCGAAGTCGAGAAAGAAAGAGAAAATGCGATTCGTTCACCACATAGACGGTTCCAAAAACATCCTAAAAAAGAAGTAAGGGACACGACCCCCAAACACATTGTAATTCAAGAATCGATTTCAGTACAAGATTTAGCCAGTAAGATGAGCCGTAAAGCAGGAGAACTGATCAAACAGCTGATGAATTTGGGTGTTATGGCTACCATTAATCAGGAGTTAGACTCAGAGACTGCTACAATTTTGGCTGGTGAACTAGGTGTCACTGTAGAGGTAAAAGCGGAAAAATCAATGGCTGTAATTGAGGAGATCCAAGATGATCCGAAAGACCTCGTTTTCCGTCCACCGGTTGTAACCGTAATGGGACATGTTGACCATGGCAAGACGTCACTCTTGGATGCTATTCGTACCACACATGTGACTGCTTCGGAAGCAGGTGGAATAACCCAGCATATTGGTGCGTACCAAGTTGAAATCAACAATCAAAAGATTACGTTCTTAGATACACCTGGCCATGAGGCTTTCACGTCAATGCGGGCTAGAGGAGCACAAGTTACGGATATCGCAGTTTTAGTAGTGGCGGCAGATGATGGAGTTATGCCTCAAACCATAGAAGCAATCAATCACGCCAAGGCGGCTGAGGTTCCCATCATCGTAGCCATTAACAAAATAGATAAAGAAAATGCAACTCCGGAAAAAGTAAAACAAGAACTGACAGAGTATGGTCTTGTCGTTGAAGAATGGGGCGGAGATACCATTGCCGTTCCTGTCTCAGCAAAAAATAATTTAGGCATCGAACAACTTCTCGAGATGATTTTGCTGGTCGCAGAAGTTCGTGATTACAAAGCAAATCCGAACCGTCCGGCTGCTGGAACCGTCATCGAGGCAGAGTTGGATAAAGGAAAGGGACCGATCGCTACGGTTCTCGTTTCCAAGGGTACTCTCAATATTGGAGATGTTGCAGTAGCTGGTTGTGCCTATGGACGAATTAAGGCCATGGTCGATGATAATGGGCGACGGGTTAAAAAAGCAGGCCCATCCATGCCGGTTGAAGTTCATGGCTTATCCGAAGTGCCTGAGGCTGGAGAATTGTTCTATATAGTCGCAGATGAAAAATTGGCGCGCCATATTACAGCCGCACGTACGGCTGTGCGTAAAGTGGAAGAGTCTAAAAAGATTGTGGCTAAAGTGAGTTTAGAAGACCTCTTTGACAAGATTAAAGAGGGCGAAATTAAAGAGCTCAACGTTATTATTAAAGCAGATGTCCAAGGATCGGTTGAAGCTTTGCGTCAGGCGTTGCTGAGGCTTTCGACAGGCGAGGTGCGCGTCAACCCAATCCATGGTGGAGTCGGTGCTATTAATAAAAACGATATTATGCTGGCCTCAGCTTCCAATGCGATTATTATTGGCTTCAATGTTCGGCCGGATGCTAATGCGAAAGCGACGGCTCAACTCGAAGGCGTCGATCTAAGACTCTATCGAGTCATCTATGATGCCATTGAAGATGTTAAAGCAGCCATGACCGGACTTCTTGATCCAACCTTTAAAGAGGTTGTCTTAGGCAAAGTTGAAGTCCGTCAGGTCTTTAAAGTACCAAAATCGGGGACTGTTGCTGGATGTATGGTAACAGAAGGAAAGATCATCCGTTCTGCTAAGGTAAGAGTTATCCGGGATAGCATTGTCATTCATGATGGTGTTATGGAGTCATTGAGACGCTTCAAGGATGATGTCAAAGAAGTTGCCGAGGGTTATGAATGTGGTATTGGCATCGAAAAATTCAATGACATTAAAGAAGGAGACATCATTGAAGCGTTTGTCCTGGAAGAAGTCAAACGCACATTGTAGTAAATCAGGCCCTGGAGGTATTGGTATGTCTAAACATCGACCCAATCGATTGGCAGAAACACTCAAAGAAGAGATTTCTCAACTTATTCGGGTAGAGTTGAAAGATCCTCGGATTGGATTTGTCACCCTGACTAGTGTGGATGTCGCTGATGATTTATCCCATGCTAAAGTGTACGTTAGCGTTTTGGGCACGGAAGAAGAAGGAAAGGTCACCTTGGAGGCTCTGAATCGAGCTGCGGGGTACGTACGGTCTGAAATCGGAAAACGTGTACGCCTGCGCCATGTCCCTTCCATTGTGTTTAAATACGATCCTTCTATTCAACATGGCGCCCACATTGCTAAGCTATTACAAAATGTTGGACTTGACGATTCGAGTAAGGAAGAATCCCATGAATGAAAATAGTCATATTGAAGAGATGATTCGAGTGTTAAGAAAAGCGCCAAAGGTGGCGCTTTTCTCCCATGTATCACCCGATGGGGATTGTATCGGATCTATGTTAGCAATAGGTCTTGCGTTAGAGAAGATGGGTAAAGAAGTAACCTATTACAATCCGAATCCGGTGCCTAATAATTTAAAGTTTTTGCCAGGCTCGTCTCGGGTAAGTCAGGAGCTTCCGAATCCTCAACCTAAAACCTTACTGTTTGTGGATTGTACGGATCTGGGGCGCGTAAATCTTTCAATAACCGACCTCTCTGAAGAAAGCATAGTGCTTAACTTAGATCACCACATCTCAAATCAGCTCTTTGGTCACGTTAACTGCATCGATGCCCAAGCAAGCGCTGTTGGAGAACTCGCCTTTACCCTTATTCAGCAATTAGGCGTAAAAATAGATGAAGAGATAGCCACGAATCTTTACACTGCCATTGTAACGGATACTGGCTGCTATCAATACAGTAGTACGACGGCTCAGACTCATCGTCTGACTGCAGACTTATTGGACAAAGGCATTGATATACAAGATATTCACCATCATATTTTTGATCAAAAGCCCCTTGCCCAAGTTAAATTACTGCAATATGCTCTAAATGGATTAGGAATTTATGCAGAGGGTCAACTGGCAATCATGACCTTAAGCTTAGAAGACTTTCGAAAAAGTAAGGCTGATCAGGAAGTAAGTGACGGATTGGTGAATCATATTCGAAGTATTGCGGGCGTTGAAGTGGCTGTATTGCTGAAAGAGGTGGGACCTCAAGAAATCAAGGGAGGTCTCCGTTCTAATCTCTGGTTGAATGTCAATGAAATTGCTGCACAGTTCGGTGGAGGAGGGCACAAGCGTGCTGCAGGATGTACGTTCAGAATCCCTATGGCTGAAGCTAAACAAAACATCATCTCGGCAATTGAGGAGGGGTTAAGGAGTGGAAGGAGTCATTAATGTCCTTAAACCCCCTGGAATGACCTCTTCAGATGTCGTAGTCTGGCTGAGAAAGCTCTTGAAAATTAAGAAAGTCGGCCATACCGGAACGCTTGACCCTGGAGTAGCTGGCGTGTTACCCATATGTGTTGGGAGGGGGACCCGTCTTGCAGAATACATTACTGAGCAGGGTAAAGCTTACATTGCTGAGGTTACCTTTGGAATCACAACAGAAACTCAAGACGCTTCCGGAAAAGTGACAAAAAGAACTTCCCCGGATTTGAAACGGAGTGACTTAGAGCGGGTTATCCCAAGTTTCCAGGGTAAAGTGTCTCAGATTCCCCCGATGTATTCGGCGGTTCGCAAAGAAGGAAAACATCTTTATGAATATGCTCGGCAAGGGTTAGCTGTTGAGATAGCACCACGCGAAGTATCTATCTACAAATTAGAGCTGGCAAAATGGTATGAAGGGGAGTACCCACGGGCAATCTTAGAGATTGAATGCTCAAAGGGGACATACATACGGACAATAAGTCATGATCTGGGACAGGCTTTAGGTTGTGGCGCACATATGTCCTATTTAGTACGCGTCCGATCTGGTCCGTTTAAGATCCAAGCGAGTTGGACACTTGAGGAAATAGAAGAGGCCACAGGTCTCGGTAACTATGCTTTTTTACTTCCTCTAACCGCAGGAATTGATCTGCCTCAAGTATTTTTATCCGCGGTGCGAGGGAATGCCTTCCGGCATGGCTTGCCAACTAAGAGAGAATGGGTCAAGTCATCAAGCGAGGGAAGTGAGCCGTTTGTTCAGGTGATAGAGGATGGCAAATTAATCGGAATTGGAATTTGGCGAGAGGAAGGCCTATTTCCGCATAAGGTTTTAATTTAGGAGGGTCTAATCGGTGCAAGTTCGAACAAGTCTGCCAATAGAAAGTGAACCCTGTGTTTTAGCTTTGGGTAATTTTGATGGGGTACATCTAGGACATCGTCGATTGCTGGAACAGGGATTAAGTCAAGCGATGAGTTTGGGTGTGAGCCTAGATGTATTAATCTTTGAACCTCATCCGCTAAAGGTGCTATTTCCCGAACGGGGAATTAAACTCTTGTCGACAAATCAAGAGCGTTTACACTATTTAGAGGAAATTGGGGTTCGCACTGTCTATCTTTTACCGTTTACTAGAGAAATGGCAAAGACTTCTCCGGAACATTTCGTCGAGAAGATTCTGCTTCCCCTAGGTATAATTCATGTTGTGGTTGGATTTAATTACTCATTTGGTGATCAAGGTAAGGGGAATTCCGAGTTAATTCAGGTTTTGGGACAGAAACATGGATTTGGAGTGAGTGTACTTCAAGCTCAAATGTTAGATGGTCAGGTGATCTCTTCGAGTAGTATACGTAAAGCACTTTTACAGGGGGATATTAAATTAGCTGCGTCTCTACTTGGGCGTCCACCATACTTACGTGGGACCGTCGTACATGGGGAAGAACGAGGTCGTCTGCTTGGTTATCCAACAGCAAATATTCTCACCTCAGAAGACTTTCTAGTTCCAAAGAGAGGGGTCTATGCGGTTAGAGCTTATTTGGACGGTAAGAGTGTATCGGGGATGATGAACATTGGTATGAAACCAACGTTTCACGACCTCTACGATACTATAGCCGAGGTGCATTTTCTCGATTTTGAGGGAGATTTATACGGTCAAGAGATTACGGTGCTCATTGAGGAGCGCTTGCGGGATGAACGAAAATTCAAAGGTGTCGATGAACTGTTGATTCAGTTAAATAAAGACAGGGCTAAAGCCCAGGTTCTCCTGGAAAATTAAGCATAAATTAATCAACTTTACAAAAGCTTCGTTACAATGTATACTGTTTTAGAAACTATAAGGACCCACTGACTCGGTTTGACGAAGTCTCCAACGTTATCCTGGGCAGTTGGGAATGATGAAAAAATGGAGGAAACTTATCATGATGACACCTGAGAAAAAGCAAGAGATTATTCTCAAGCATGCACAACACGAAGGGGACACTGGGTCTCCGGAAGTGCAAATTGCGCTTCTGACTGAACGGATTACCTATTTGACAGAGCACTTTAAGACGCATAAAAAAGACCACCATTCCCGTCGTGGACTTTTGAAAATGGTTGGTTCAAGACGTGCGTTGTTAACGTATCTTAAAAATGTTAATTTCGAACGTTATCGGAATATTATTGGCGTGCTGGGATTACGGAAGTAATCAACTCAAAGGCCAAAGGAGCGAAGCGGATCTATGTGGTCCGCTTCTTTCTTTTTTATGCTATCAGAAAGTATAAACTTGCGTTATATACTTTCTAAGCATAAGTGCAACTAAGGCGACGACACAGGACGTGTCTAGTGTCGAATGCGCCA
>LADV01000316.1 GCA_000961805.1 Peptococcaceae bacterium BRH_c23
CAATTCATGGTTTTAACCATCTGGGTGGTGCCGTAAGTTTGATACGCCTTAACCCCTACATTCCCTTTAGCCTTCGCCGTCAGGGATTTAATTAAGTCCTTGAGTAGCTCCGGATCAGCGACTTCTGCCTGGGCTTGACCGTGAAAAACAATAGCTTTAACCTTTTTCGAGCCCATCACCGCGCCCATACCGGTGCGACCGGCCGAACGCCAATAGTTATTTTCGATACAGGCGAACCGTACCAGATTTTCCCCTGCCGGACCTATAACTATGGCCTGAGCTTCAGGTACTCCAACCTCCTCTAAAACCCGATCTTCCGTCTCAAAGGTATCTTTACCCCAGAGATGGTTGGCGTTTCGGAACTCGACCTTGCAATCGGATATTTCTAGAGAAAGCGGCACGTCTGCCGCTCCCTCCAAAATAATCGCATCGTAGCCGGTTTTGCGCATCAGAGGTGCGACCTTGCCCCCGGAATATGATTCGCCATATAATCCTGTTTGCGGTGATTTACTATAGACTCCGTAACGGCTGGAACCCCACATTCCCGTACCTGTAGCGGGACCGGCAACAAAAATTAGCTTGTTGTCCTCTGAGAGCGGGTCAATCCCAGTCCTGACATTTTCTAAAAGCAAGTAGGAACCTAGGCCTTTTCCCCCAAGGTAAGTTTTAAGTATTTCCTCCGGAATCTCCTCAACAATGTACGACCTAGTCGTGAGGTTAATCCTCAAAAGTTTTCCAAAAAAGCCTTTCATCCCGTACCCCCCCATTTACTCTACTCCAACTTACAACTATTCCACAAGGGATTTTGTGTTTACATTATAAACGCACCTGCATAAGCGCATTTCTGAATGAAACAAACAATGACTCGATCTGCTTGTCGAAATCCTTTTAAACACGGGATGCATTGCACCCCAATGTGTGTTGACCTTTTCGTGTACCTGTATAGTTGCGATTTCTTTACATTCCAAGATAAGCCTCTCGAACATGATCGTTTTGCCTCAGTTCCTCTCCTGTTCCCTCCAAGACGATCCGTCCGTGTTCCAACACATATCCGCGGTTGGCGATAGACAGTGCATGGTGCACATGTTGTTCCACCAGCATAATTGTCACTTCATTTTTTATGATATCTAATGTTTTAAATATTTCTTCTACCAAAATGGGAGCAATTCCGAGTGAAGGTTCATCCAGCAGCAGCAGTCGCGGTTGACTCACAAGTCCCCGCGCAATTGCCAGCATTTGCTGTTCCCCACCTGACAGATTTCCCGCCAAATTATGAAAACGCTCCTTCATTCGTGGAAATAAATCCAATACGTAGGCTATAGAATCATTTCGTCCTACTCTGGCCCGTTTATTGTACCCTCCCATTTTCAGGTTCTCTTCCACCGTCATGCTTGGAAAAACGCGGCGGCCTTCGGGAACATAGGCAATCCCCATTCCCGCCATCCGGTGGGCAGGTAGAGTTGAAATGTCTTGGCCGTCAAACATCAACGTCCCTTTTTTCGTCACCAATCCTACAATCGATTTCAGGATGGTGGTTTTGCCCGCTCCGTTTGCTCCGATCATGGATACCACTTCACCCTGTTTCACTGCAAGCGACACGTCCCATACCGCTTGTACATTCCCGTAAAAGCTTTGCAAATTACTGATGTGCAGCATAGGCATCCCCCAAATACGCTTTAATTACCGCTTCATTTTTGACCACGTCTTGCGGATCCCCGCTGGCAATCATTTTCCCGTTTTGCAGCACGACAATCGCTTCGGCTACCGCCATAACCGCTTTCATGATATGTTCAATGATGACAATGGTAATTCCCATCTTCCTGATTGCGCGGATCAACTCGATTGCCTGATCCACTTCCGCCGGAGTCAGACCGCCCATCGGTTCATCCATCAGCAGCAATTCCGGATTTGTCGCCAGTGCCCGAGCCACTTCAAGCCGCTTTAAATTTCCAATTGGCAATTTTCCCGCCATGGTATGAGCAAGAGAACTCAACTGGGTAAGCGACATGATAGCTTCCGCTTTTTGTTGGGCTTCTTTCAGATTTTTGCTTTTAGCGAGCGAAGCGACCATCAAATTATCGAATACGGAAAGTTTGGCAAGCGGTTTTACGATTTGAAACGTGCGGGCAATGCCAAGATGGTTGAGTTCATAGGGTTTTTTTCCCGTAATGTTTTGGCCTTTGAAAGCAACCTTGCCGGCAGTCGGGTCAAACGCTCCTGCGATGATATTAAAACAGGTGGTTTTCCCGGCACCATTGGGACCAATCAACGCCATAATCTGTCCTTTTTGAACTGAAAAGGAGACATCGTCCACCGCCTTGACCCCGCCAAATTGTTTCGTAAGATTTTGCGCTTCCAAAAATCCGGTCATACGGTTTTCTCCTTTCCGATGCCCGAATGGCGAGTTTTCGCAAAAAACCAGCGGTACAATCTTTTGAATCCATCCACAATGCCGCCCGGTAAGTACAGAATGACCATCATCAGCAGAAAACCGTAAATCGTCAAGTATAAAGAAGGATAGGTTTGCAAGGTCGGAATTCCTTTCAGGTACTCTTGCAGCACCACCAAAATGGCTGAACCGACAATGGGACCGGCAATCGTTCCAATCCCGCCAATCACGGTCACAAAAATCATTTCTGTGGATATATGCGTGCTTAAGACCATATCCGGATCAATAAATTTGTTGTAGTATCCGAAAAAAGCCCCTGCGCTTCCGGTTAAAAAAGCGCTGATAAATAACGCGCTGCTTTTATAGCGCGGAGTATGGATGCCCATCGCTTGGGCCGACTCTTCGTTTTCGCGAATCGCGATCATGCTGTAACCCGTTTTGCTTTTCATCAAGTAAGAGCAGAAAAGTGAAAAGAGAGCAGCCAACACTACTGCCATATAAAAGTACTCTTGTTTGCTGGAAATGGGGATGCCAAACATGGTGTTGACACCAGACAATGGCATCCCTTCTCCGCCGTTGGTTATGCTTTTCCAGTTTGCCGCCACAATGCGCATGATTTCAGCCAATGCCAGCGAGCCTAAGGCGAAATATGGTCCCCGCAGCCGAAAAATCAAAGCCCCAATCGGAATCGAATAAAGACCGGCACTCAGCCCGCCTAGCAGCAATCCGAGCCCCATATCCATATGTCCTCTAACCGCCCCAATCATGGCCACGTAAGCACCCAAGCCAAAAAACATAGCGTGTCCGAAGGAAATCTGTCCCGTAAATCCCCCCAGCAGATTCCAGGCTTGACCAAACATGATACTTATGAGGACAATCGTAACCACCGCATAGATATGAATATCGGCAAACATCGGTACTACCAATGCCAATAATCCCGCCAGAATCCCTGTTGTCAAAATTGCTTTCATGTTAATGCCCCTTCCCAAACAAGCCTTGTGGTCGGAACAGCAATACCAATAAGAAAATCACGAGTCCGAACACATCCCGGAAACCCGTTCCATGAGGAACATAGGCGGATCCAAAACTTTCCGTAACTCCAAGGATTAACCCTCCAACAGCCGCCCCCGGAATGGAACCCATTCCTCCTAGTACAACGATGACAAAAGCTTTTACCACAAACAAAGTGCCGATGGCGGCGTAAATCGGGTAATTAGCCGAGAGAATATTACCAGCCACTCCCGCAAAGGCAGCTCCAAGACCAAATGTAATGCCTGAAATGAAAGGAACATTGACCCCCATAATCGTTGCGGCTGTGGGATCTTGGGCGGAAGCACGAATCGCAAAACCCGTATCCGTTTTCATTAGCAACAAGTGAAGCACGAAAATGATGACACCTGTAACCAAGAACCCTGCAGCCATCGCCGCATTTAGTGAAATCCCTCCCACATACCAGACTTTGTTTGCCCAATACAAATTTTCACTGCTCAAACGCAAAAACTTCGGACCGATAAAAGCCGGCAGGGCCATTAAGTTTGCGATAAAAATGCTTGTTCCGGCCGTCAACAGCAACGTGTTTTCTTCACTGGCCCGCAGCGCTTTTTCAACAAAAAGGCGATATAAAAAAAATCCAATCACAAAACACGCGGGAACCGTGATCAATATACTAACAAACGGATCCACGCCCAACTTTGAAAACAGAAGATAACTCACAAACATCCCTATCATGACAAATTCGCCATGGGCCATGTTAATCACACGCATCACGCCAAAAATCAAAGTTAACCCGAGAGCGATAACAGCATATATCCCACCGATCAGAAGACCATCTGCCAATGTCTGCAACATATTCTCCCCCTTGATTCTCCATAAACCTTAAAGGGAGAGGGATTACCCTCTCCCTTGTTTATTAATTATTTCCAACCCTTAAAGGGAACAATTTGTTTTTCCGCATATTGAGTTGGATAAACGGTATAAAGTTTGCCGTCAATCCACTGTGATACATCGGTAATCGCTTTATTTTGATTGGAATAAGAACCAAATTTTTCGAATTTTATATGACCGAAGATGGTATCCATATCCGTTTGCGCCAAGGCCTCGCGAACTCCTTCACGGTCTAAGTTTTTCGTGCGGGACAGGGTGTCTGCGATTACATAAATGGCAGCGTATCCTTCCACTTCGTGTTCACCCGGTTCATGTGCGAATTTCTCCGTGAATTTCTTGTTGAATTCCTGCCACTTCGGATCTTTCTTGTTTCCGTGCCAAGGACCTGCCGTTAAAACCGTATTTGACAATGCGCCTGCCTGTTTTGCAAAACCGATGATCGAGTGACCTGCACCGGTTCCGATAAAGTATTTCGGACTCAAGTTTGCTTCTTTTGCCGCTTTGATCAGTTGTGTGGCATCATTGTCATCGCCTGCCGTCATGATTACTACTTCAGGATTTTGCGCTTTCACTTTCTCCATAACAGGCTTCAGGTCAAGTTCTCCAGCTTTGTATTTTTCGATCGTAACCGGAACTTTGCTTTCCTCAAAGTAGCCCTTTAATCCATATTGATAAGCCGCTTCCCCAAATGCGTTATCGACATTGACGTAGGCAATGGACTTAGGCGGATTTTCTTTGAACATTTTACGTAAAGTCTCTGTGTACATGCCTGATGTGGGATTTAGACGAAACACATACTTTTTGTCCCCAATAGTAGCCAGGTCGGAAGAACCATGTTCAATCAAATAGGGAACCTTGTTTTCTTCGGCTACCGCTGCTTCTTGCAGGGTCACACCTGAGGAACGTCCGCCGATCAAAATCAAAATGTCTTTATTGCTGACGAGTTTTTCCGCAGCCGTTTTCCCAACTGCCGGTTTCTCTTGGCTATCCTCATAGACAATCTCTAATTTTTTGCCTTTAACGCCGCCCTTGGCGTTGATTTCTTCAAGCGCAAGAGAGTAGGCTTGTTTAAACTTTTCGCCGAATACAGCCGAGCCGCCAGTTAACGGCAGGACAGCTCCGATCTTGATCGTTCCGCCGTTCACAGTTGCATTGGAATTTGAACTGCTAGTGACCTCCTTGCCTCCGCAACCCGCGACAATCAAACTGCTGATTGCGGCGATAGAAATTACGGTAAATAACTTTTTCTTCATGATCTAACCCCCTCCGTTCATAAATTAACCTTTAAAAAAGTATACCCATTTTCAAATAACGTCGCAACCTTCGCCTGTTCACCTCCTAAAATATATTTAATGACAAATTTACTATATATTAGGACCAACTAAATTTGATTATACCTTTCGAGCAATAAATGCGTCAATACAATTCTGAATATTAAGTTAATTATCGCGATATTCAATGAGTTAGTTTTCAGTGTCCATATTTCTCTTGATAAATTTCAAGTAAATTTAACTTTTGCAGTATAGAAGCTGGGGTAAGCATCGTGACTTGGACCACACCGGGAAGACGTCCGATTTCGATTGAGCCGGTAATCGTTGCTCTGTTTTTGACTTCAGCAATCGAAAACCCAATGAGAGCGGACATGCGCTCCAAGCCGTTCTGAGTGGCTTTGTTTAAATCTGCCCCTGTACCAAGAACTTGAACGGGGTACATTTCAGTTTCGACTGCGAAGTGATTCGCTTGGGCCAAGCGCTGGGCTTTTACTTTTTCTTCTTCCGAATATGGACGTGCTAAATAAGGCAAGTCTTCAAGGTGTGGGAGAATAAGCGGGCCTTCGAGGGTTAAGCCTTGAATCACCTGAACCTCAAGGATGACTTCAGCGGAAACATCGGTGGTGTGACCAGCAATTTCCCCGTCTCCCATCATGGCGTGAACGTCGCCAACATAGATCCCAGCTTGAGGAACTTTGACAGGAACGATGAGGATCGTTCCCTCCCGCACTTCATTAACATCCATATGACCATCGGTTCGCTTAATAAGCTCTTCCTCCGTGAGAGCGTATTGATGAGGGGCACCCAAGAGAAAACTTCCGAAATCTCCAGCGTTATGGGAGGAGGGAAGGGCAACGGCTGGGCAGGAACCTATGTTTCCAACCATCGGCCGAACTCGGGTGAGCACTCCGGGTATATCCCCTTTAGCCAATAAGTTGGAGGAGTATTGGCAAGATTCGGGGGGAAGGGCGCTGAAATATATGGCTTGTTCGGCTATCTCTTTGGCTTGCTCGGGTGGAACGGTGATCCCAAGGGAGCGTTCTTCGTTAAAAAGCATAGTGTAACCGTTATCGAGGTGGAAGGGTTTGACCGAGGTATGGCATTTGTCACATTTGATAGCATCTTCGCCGATACCTTCAATATAGGTTTTGGGGTTGATTTCACCACAGCCTGGGCAGCGTTTTGCCACAAAGGGATCCCCAACGTAATTTTCTTCAACGAAATTATCCGTACCAGAAGTGGTCGCTAAGGATAAGACATTGATCTTTTTAATTTTGAGGCAAACAGCATCCCCGACTTCTGCACCCTCGACCGCAATTGGATGCGTGACTTCATGACCGCTGGCATAATCCGGTGTAATCATGGCACCCCAGCAACCCGGCGAAACCCGGGCCACAATAGTTCCACCATTAGCAACAGGTCCGAGCATCGGTGCATTCGGGTCTAGAACCCAGGTCATTTTTGAAGTGTGAACAATACGACTGGCCATTCGACGTCCCCCTTTTAATTTGATTGATAAGTATAAAGATATTCTCTTAATTCTTCAGAAGAAAAGTGAATTCCTTCTTGGGGATGCTTCGATCTGGGTCACCATGTCAGCTAATTTGAACTGATTAGCCTGGAATTGGAGATTGGCTTTCCAAATTGGACTCTTTCTTTGGAATATTTCAAGGCTTGTTCATAGGCTCCCTGGGCAATAGCCAAAGCCTGGGAAGTAATTCCAATACGCCCGTAATCGAGGGTCACCATGGCAATCTTAAACCCTTGCCCTTCCTCACCTAGAAGGTTTTCTGCAGGTACTCGTACATTATCAAAAACGAGTTCATACGTAGCTGAGGAGCGGGTTAGCACAGAGACTGGAATGAGCCGATACGGTCACGCCAACGGAGCATCGACCCGGGAGAGTTCTTCGACGGCGATGGCGTAAGAAAGATAATCCGCATCCACACCGCCGCATTTCTCAGGAAAGATAATTCCGGCTAGTCCAAGATCTGCGAGCTTTTCCCAAATCTCGCGAGGAAATTCTTCCTTTTCATCGCGTTCCTCAGCCTTCGGTGCACATTCTTTCTCGGCGAAATCGCGCACCATTTTGCGCATCATGATATGGTCTTCATTTAAATCAAAAATCACTTCTATACTCCTCACATACTAAAAACTTACTTTCATACGACTCTAGCTAGTCTCACTTTACACTAACTTCATCCATCGGGCTTGAGCCGTGAGTTCCGGCCGGAAATCCGGATGAGCGATAGCAATAAGTTCCTGTGCCCGTTGTTTAGCCGATTTGCCGCGCAATTGGGCCACCCCGTACTCTGTGACGACATAGTTGACATCGTTTTTGCTGGTTGTCACAGCGGTTCCAAGGGACAAGGTGGGCACAATTCTGGAGATTGTACCATTCTTGGCTGTCGAGGGTAAGACAATAAAGGATTTGCCGCCTTGCGAACGGTTCCCCGCACGCACGAAATCAACCTGTCCTCCCGTGGCGGAATAAGGTAGCATTCCGAGGCTTTCTGAGCCGCATTGTCCTAGAAAATCGACCTGCATAGTCGCATTGATCGTAATCAGCTTATCGTTTTGCCCGGCTAAAAACGGGTCATTGGTGAAATCTACCGGATGCATTTCCAGCGAAGGGTTTCGATCCATAAACTGATAGAGCTTCTTAGATCCGAGAGCAAAGGTGGCAAGCAATTTTCCCGGGTGATAGTTCTTCTTTTTATTCGTGACGGCTCCGCTCTCAATGAGCGTGAGGATGCCATCACCCAACATCTCAGTATGAATACCTAAATCATGCTTATGTGTCAACTGCATGACAACCGCATCGGGAATCCCTCCGTAGCCAATTTGCAGCGTTGAACCATCTTCAATCAAGTCGGCCACATATCGCCCAATCGCTTCTTGCACCGGCCCGATCTTAGGTAAACCTACTTCTAAAATAGGTTCACTGCTTTCAACGAGCGCTGCGACCTTGGAAATGTGGACATGACAGTTGCCATAGGCGAAAGGAACATTCGGATTGACTTCCAGCACCACTGCTCTCGCTCTGGCTATGGCCGCCATCGTATAATCCGCAGCTAAGCTGACCGCGAAATATCCGTGCTGATCCATCGGGGAGGCCAAGGTGAAGACGACATCAGCAGGAATTAGCTTGCGTGTGATCAGGTCTGGAATCTCAGAAAAATAATTGGGGATGTAATCCGTCCAACCTTCCTGTCCTCCCTGACGTGAAGGGGAACCAAAAAACAGAGCCACATGCCGGACATGTTCAACCGTCTCGCGGTCGAAATAGCCATAGGCGCGCAACGGCAGGATTTGTGCTGTTTTAACGTCGTGGAACTCCCGCCTATGATCGGATAATGTAGTTAGCAGGGTGGGAGGCTCCCCCACCCCTGTCGGAATCATGATAAGATCCCCATTATGCACCTGCTTGATAGCTTCTTCGGGATGAACAAGCTTTTGTCTATAAAGTTCTTGGATTGACATTCCATATTCCCCCATGCATTTTTTTTGAACTTTCTAGCCTCGGCGGGTATCTCCTCAATGTTCAGCCCAATTGTTCCAAGTAAAGTAAAACATCTTGGAGGGAAACAATATCCGCGTACTTGCTCCGCAGGTCAAACAAGTTTGCCTGGTGCGGCCCCTGGGCCCTGTCTCCGACACATTCCTGAGGAATGATGGTCCGAAAGCCATACTGCAGGGAGTCAACGGCAGAAGCCCGGACACAGCCGCTGGTTGTACACCCCGTTATGATAGCGGTGTCAACCCCCTGTCCCGTCAGCAGGGACGCTAGGTTTGTGCCAAAAAAAGCACTGGCGTATTTCTTGATGACCACATGTTCCCCATACTGAGGATCCAGGCGGGGATCTACTTTTACTTCTTCAGAACCGATTTTCAGTACACGTAAAGCGGGCACCTTACGGATGAAGAAGCCGGCATCCTGATAGCCCGGTTCGTAGGCGACTGTTGTAAAGACAACAGTCGCCTTTTTTGAGCGGGCGGCTTCCAGAAGTCGGCGAGTGGCTTCCACTTCCTGAGTAAAATCGGCACCCAGGGGTGAAGCCGGATTGGTGAAAGCATTAATAAAATCAATAACCAGCACAACCGGTTTTTGGCCGAAACCGATTGCTCCGGAAAATCCACTGCCATAGTTTAATTCAGCCAAGCTAACTCACTCCTTACGCACAGTCCCTCATCTTTTTCCTTAATCACTCACGCTTCGTAGTAGCTTGGGCCAAAATCAAACTCCTCGACGGGGCCACGCTCTTTTCTCATTTTTTCCCTTAAGGCATTCGAAGCTTCTCTGTCAACCTCCATTTCCGCTTGGTTTATAATCACGCCATACTCAGTTTCAGCCTTTTCGACCGATACCAACCCTCTGCGCACATCTTTCAGCACGCGCTCGAATTCTCGGTTGAACGGGTCTCCCCAGCCGCCGCTGCCGCCGGTGATAAACAGTATTTGATCTCCTTTTTGCACGGTGATGCCATCCACTTTAGATCCCAGTTCGGTTCTGGTCCCGTCTGTGCGTATGAGAACTTTGCGGGAACAAGAACCGTATTTTCCTCCATTGATTCCCCAGGGATGGATTTTGGCCCGGTCGTCGTGAATGGAAACCTTGCCATCGGTCAAACATGTATTGAGCTTTTCGTTGCAATTCCCGCCACGGTTGTAACCGGCACCGCCCGAATCCTTGCCGGTACGGTAAAATTCAACCAGCAACGGGTAATAAGTTTCCAAGTATTCTGTCGGAATATTTTCGAAGCCCGGCCACCAGGAATGACCGTCAAATCCGTCCCCGTTTGGCCGTCCCGGCAGTCCTCCGTATTGGACCTCCATAAGATGGAAATAGCGTCCTTTTTCGTCATTTCCGGAATAAATGAAATAAGGACTGGTTCCATACCCGGCCGCCGGGCTGCTGGCCGGTGAATTGATCGCCAGGGCACCGCTTAACACATCAAACAGCCGGCTCAAAACGTGGGTGCGACAACCTAAGGCAGAAGGAAAGTTGGGCCGCACCAGGCTCCCTTCAGGCGTAATGACATGCAGTACGTCATAAAAACCGTCATTAAACATGATGGCCGGGTCAAAGGCATTGATCAGGAAGGCTCCGATAAACATTTTAAACATGTTATCGCTTAAATAATAATTGATCGGGCCAGGAGACTGGGGATCCGTTCCTGTCCAGTCGAAATACCCGTGGTCGTCCTGACGCCATATGCTGAGCTTCATTTTAAACGGCCCGTTGCCCAGTCCGTCATCGTCAATATAATCTTCAAAGTTCACCGGTTGGGTAGGGAGAAATTTAACAAGCAACTGCCTCATCATTTGGTTAGTCCGATCGAGCAAAGCTTTCAAAGCCGCCAAATAAGTCTCCCGGCCAAAGCGCTCGCACAATTCCACAACCCTTTTTTGAGCAATCCGGCAGCCCGCAACAAGGGCCATGATATCGCTATAGTTTTCGATAGGGGTTCTGGTGTTGGCCTGGATAATCTGGACAACGGTACTGTTAAGCTTGCCTGCTTCATACAGCTTTACCGGAGGTATGCGGGTACCCTCACCAAATATAGTTTGAGCCGTAACCGGCAAACTGGCCGGCTCGGGCCCGCCAACATCCATAAGGTGGCCAAACATCGAAGCATACCCGACCACCGTATGTTCATGATAGATGGGTAAAATAATCATCATGTCATTGATATGAGAAATCG
Organism: Peptococcaceae bacterium BRH_c23; assembly: GCA_000961805.1. The sequence continues at coordinate 11,250 of LADV01000316.1, forward strand.
ATCCGTTGCAGCTGTATGGATCGCTCAATAATATGACATCCCCCTCAACAAGACCTTCCCCAAACCTCTGGACGACATCCATCACCGCAGAACCGAAATTTCCAACGACCATTTTCCCTTCCGGACTGGTGATCATGGGAAAGGCGTCATGCTGTTCCCGGATTACAGGGGACATCGCCGCTCTGAACAAAGTGGCTTCCATTTCTTCTTTCACGTTTTTTAAGGCATTTTCCATAATGTCAACTGTAATGGAATCCAATTTAATTTGTTGTGACAATGACTTCATTTATTTACCCTCCCGGTCAATTAAAATATTCATGTATTCATCTACTTCGCCCTTGAAACCCGGCAAAATAAGGGTTGTCGCGTCACTTTGCACCACAATGGCCGGTCCCGGGATCATATTTCCCGGTTCCAAAAGCAAACGGTCATAAATCGGTGTTTTACAAAACTCCCCGTCAAAGTACGCTTCATGCCCGGCGTCAATCACTGCCCTGTCGGCAGCAGTTCCTCCCTTGGCCTTGCGCGGCAGCTCGACATGGGGAGCCAGACCGGTGGCGACAGCACGTAGGTTCACGATCTCCACATCAATGTCCATTTTAAAACCATATAATTGTTCGTGAACCGCCCCAAAGCGCTGACCGATAATATCAGCACCCTTTTCTTTCAATTCGGACAACTCAATGCGAATCGGGATCTCAAAGCCCTGGCGGAAATACCTAGCATCCACTTCATAGCCGATCTGTTGTTTATCCGCCTCGATTCTTTCCTCAACCAGCCAATCCCCAGCTCTTTTTCCTACCTTTTCTAATTCTTCCACTAGGTAATCCGCTTGCACATTGCTTAAGACATCAATTAAAGTTCGGGAGAATTCATTGCGCACATTGGTTTGCAAAAATCCCAGTGCCGACAGAACCCCCGGAGTTGGCGGAACGATGACCGGGAAGGCTCCGGAAAGTATACCCAGGCTATTGGCATGAATGGGCCCGGCACCACCGAGAGCCAGCAAAGCGCAATTTCTTGGATCATAGCCCTTTTCTACGGATACTACCCTGAGGCCGCCCAGCATATTTTCATTGACAATGGAGTGTATTCCTTGAGCAGCCTGATATAAACCGATGTTCAATCTGTCTGCTATCTTTTGCACGGCTTCCTTAGCTTTCTCCAGGTCCAGTTCAAGTTCCCCGCCGGCCAGTTTCCGGGGCAAATAGCCTAACACCAGGTTGGCATCGGTCACCGCTGCCTCGTTTCCTCCTCTGCCGTAACACGCCGGTCCCGGATCAGCCCCCGCGCTCTGAGGGCCTACCCGCAAAGCCCCTGTAATGGGTACGTGGGCGATCGAACCTCCGCCCGCCCCGATGCTGACAACTTCCAGTGAAGGAGCTTTTACCGGAAAAACACCCACTTTGGTCTCGCGCGAAACACGCGGCTCGCCATTTAACGTGAGCGCGACATCGGTTGAGGTGCCTCCCATATCGAAAGAAATCACATTGAGATTGCCGGTCTGGCGTCCGATCAAAGCCGAAGCGGTCACCCCGCCGGAAGGACCCGAGAGCATTGTATTTACCGGGTTGGAAGACGCAGCGTCCACACTCATTAAGCCGCCGTCGGAACGGACGATGCTGATGCGGGGCGAAAATCCATTTTGCTTAACCTTGTTTTCCAGGTTTTTCAGATAACGCTGCATCACCGGACGTACGTAAGCATTCATAACGGTAGTCAGAGTCCTCTCATACTCGCGGAACTCGGGCAAAATATCATAGGAGATGGACACAGGAATATCAGGATTAACCTCCTGGGCAATGTTCCTGATCCGCTTTTCGTGTTCCGGGTTCGCATAAGAATGCAACAAACTGACGGTAAGAGATTCAACCCCTTTGGCATATAGTTCCACAATATCCTGGCGCACCGCTTCTTCATCCAGCGGAACTAAAACCTCTCCCTTGGCATTCATGCGTTCTTTAGCTCCCCGTGTCAATTCCAGATCAGCCAGAGGTTCCGGTTTCTGGAAAGCCATCCAAGCGCTCACAGGCGGTGGCGTCCAGGAGCGTGCCACATGCAGAATATGCTCGAATCCTGCTGTTGTGATCAACCCCACCCGCGCTCCCTTGTTTTCCAGAACAGCGTTGGTGGCCACCGTCATCCCGTGGATGATGCCCCTAATCTCTTCAGTGGAAATGCCAACCTGTTCACATATCTTTTGGATGCCGTTCATTAAGCCGATCGATTGATCCTTTGGGGTTGACGATGTCTTGGCGACATAAATCTTCCCGCTTTTTTCATCCTGCAGCACCACATCTGTAAAAGTACCACCCACGTCAATCGCTACTCTGTACACTTTTTTTACCTCCTAAAAATAGATTTTTTTGACTTATCTGAATTTTGTTCTTAAAAAAATTTGCTCCTTAAAGAAAACTTGGCTGGCGCCAAGCCTTCAGGTGCCGGTGGCAGCCTTAGTTGCACTTATGCTTCCAGAAAGTATGTAACTGAAAGTTATACTTTCTGACTAGTAAAATATAAGCGTCGATGCGCCATAACCCATTGTTTCCTACCACATGAGAATGACAACAAGTTATGGCGCACGAAAACCTGCTTTGCCCGGAAACCTTACTGATTAGCGGCCAGACTGTTATTCCAAAAAGGTCTTTTCCAAAGCCCGCATCCGGGCGACTCCGACCAAGTCATTAAACTGCGGGAATTCCACCATCTTGCTCAAGGAATTAACCGTAGTATCGTCTTGCTTCAACTGTTCCAACAGGTCTGTCATGGCTTTGGTAGCCGCATATAAAGTGGAAACCGGGTAAATGACAATTTTATAACCGATTTGCTCCAATTCTCCCGCGGTGAGAAAAGGAGTTTTTCCTTTCTCCACCATATTGGCCAGCAACGGCTTCTTAATGGTTTTGGCTACTTCCTTCATCTCGTCCACCGACTGAGGAGCCTCAAAGAAAATCACATCCGCTCCCGCTTCGGCGTAGGATTGGGCACGCCTGATACCCTCCGCAAAACCGTCTACCGCCCTGGCATCGGTTCTGGCTATAATGACAAAGTCCTCCGAATGCCTGGCCTGCACTGCAGCCTTGATTTTGGCCACCATATCTTCCCGGGGAATAAGCTGTTTGCCCTCCATGTGACCGCAGCGCTTGGGGAAGACCTGGTCTTCCAGTTGAATCGCAGCAATTCCGGCCCGTTCGTACTCCCGCACGGTGCGCATCACGTTCAACACTCCGCCATAACCCGTGTCAGCATCGGCAATCAAGGGAACTTCGAGAGCCCAGGCCATGTTTTTGGCCTGGATTGCCATTTCAGTCATCGACATAAACCCTATATCCGGCTGGCCCAGCACACTGGCCGAAGCTCCGTACCCGGTCATATAGACCGCCGGAAAACCTGCCATTTCTACCAGGCGTGCCGACCAGGCATCATAAGCCCCGGGCGCGCGGATAATTCCCGGTTGGTTAAGCAATTCACGTAAACTCTTAGCTTTCATAGAATAATATCCTCCTGCAATTTTAAAATTAACGAATAAGACCGGTAGCTACCATGATTAAAGCCAGCACTCCGGCCCCGAAAGGCAAGAATAAGAGCTGTGTAAACAGTTTTTTGCGCTCCTTTTCGTCCGTTACTCCCGTTAGGGCCAAAGCTCCGCCGGAAGAGAAAGGAGAAAAACCGGTAAAGGCTGCGGCGACCGTGATGATGGAGAACAAGACAGCCGGGTTTGCCCCAACTGATGTCGCAATACCGGGGACAATGGGATAAAGGGTGGGCATGACTACCCCCATGGTGCTGGAAAAAAAACTCATAACAGCAGCCACCAGAGCCAAAACAATGGGAGCGCTTCCTAGGGATACATTGCCGGCCATCCAGGCGGCCAACTCTTTAATAGTACCCGCTTTGACAGCCACTTCTATCAAGACTCCCATCCCGCATAGGAGAATAATCGTGCTCCAAGGCACCTTGCTCAGGGCCTCTTTTTCGCTCCCGACCTTAAAGAGCAGAGCTAAAACAGCAGCAATCACGGAAACAAAAGTAACATCCAACTGATTTTTCAGCATGGTTAGCACAGCAATTTGGGGGAAGAAGGAAGCCAGGGTTGATGGTAGTACGACAGCCGCCAGAGCACCGACAATCAAAACCATGTTTATTCTCTGTGCCCGGGTAAAAGCAGGGGGGGTATCCATTTTAACCGGCTTGATTTTATACCCGCCCAGCAATAAATAAGCCAGGACAAAGACGATGGTTTCCGCGAAAAGGGAGTTCCAAAATACAGAGTAAGTGAAGACTTCTGCCTGGGCCACATAACCCGCCTTCTCTATTAACCCTTTGGTAATTCCACCGCCAATACTCAGTTGGGTGAATCCTCCCGCCACCCCGCCGCCAACGACAATAACAGCACCCAGCAGGCGGCTCATGCCCGTCTCCGCGGCAATGGCCATCACCAGAGGAGACAGGAAAACAAAGACAGCATAGGGACCGGGGCCGATCCCGGACATGACTACCGCCAAAAGATAAAGAGCAATAGGCACTAAGAAGGGAAATCTTCTGGCGGCAAAGACCGTCTTGCGCGCGATTTGTTCAAGGGTTCCGTTGGCCACGGCAAAGCCATAGAAGAAAGTAATCGACATGATTAAGAAAAATAAATTAGTCGGCCACATGCTAACAATCTCTTTGACCTTTAGACCCATCATAAAGGCCCCGATCAAATAGCCAAAACCGATGGCAAAAAGCCCAATATTGATGCTGAAATAATAACCCAGAGCAACGGATGCGATAATGGCTGCAATAATTATAGCGGTTAAGCTCATTTTAAACCTCCTCTCTTTTATTCTGTTTCTTTCTTATTTCTGACAAAACCGACCATGCCGCCTGCTCCCATAATCTCCAGCATAAACGGAGGGAAAGGGGCAAACGAATAACTTTCTCCTCGCGTCAGATTCTGAATAATACCTCGCTGGAGATCCACCGCAACCTCGTCCCCTTCTTTGATGGATTCTGCTGCCTCCCTGGACTCCAGAACAGGAAGCCCGATATTGATGGCATTGCGGTAAAAGATGCGGGCAAAGCTCTCCGCCATCACGCAACTTACCCCAGCCGCCTTAATACTGATGGGAGCATGTTCCCTTGAGCTTCCGCAGCCAAAATTCCTGCCGGCGACAAAAGCATCACCCCGGCCAATCCTGGCTGCAAATCCTTCCTCCAATCCTGCCATGCAGACTTTGGCAAGCTCCTCGGGTGTCGAAAGGGTCAGGTACTGACCCGGTACAATGATATCCGTGTCCAGATTGTCACCAAAAACAAAAGCCTTGCCTGCCATTAAACCACCTCCCACGGACTTGCTATTCTTCCCTTGATGGCTGAGGCAGCAGCCACCGCAGGACTGGCCAAATAAACCTCGGAGGAAGCATGCCCCATCCGTCCGACGAAATTACGGTTGGTCGTGGAAACACAACGTTCCCCCTCAGCCAGAATCCCCATGTGCCCGCCAAAGCATGGTCCGCAGGTAGGCGTCGAGACCGCCGCTCCCGCTTCGATGAAAATCTCGATCAACCCTTCCCGCATGGCTTGCCGATATATCTCCTGGGTGGCGGGAATGATCACCGTACGGACGTAGGGGTGCGCTTTCTTCCCTCTGAGAAGCTCTGCCGCCAAGCGCAGATCTTCCAACCTGCCGTTGGTGCAGGAGCCGATAATCACCTGATCAATACTGACATTAATTCCTTCACTGACATTTTTGCTGTTTGAGGGCAGATGGGGAAAGGCCACCTGGGGTTCCAGATCCGTCACATCGTACTCAAAAACCGCTTCATATCTGGCATCGGCATCGCTGTGCCAGAAGCGCCAGGGTCGTTTAGCCCGGCTTTTGACATAGTTTTCAGTTTGTTCATCGGGGGGAACGATACCATTTTTCGCCCCTGCCTCGATGGCCATGTTGCACATGGTAAAGCGTCCGTCCATGGCCAGCTGGCTGATGGCCTCGCCCGTGAATTCCATCGCTTTATAAAGAGCTCCATCGACTCCGATGCGACCAATGGTATAGAGAATCAAATCTTTGCCCGTGATAAAGCGGGGCAGCTTTCCCCGATAAACAAACTTGATGCTCCCCGGCACCTTGAGCCACAACTGTCCCAAAGCCATACCGGCGGCGACATCGGTGCTCCCCACCCCGGTGGCGAAAGCTCCCAGCCCCCCGTACGTGCAGGTATGGGAATCTCCCCCGATCACCACATCACCAGGCACGACCAAACCCTGTTCTGGCAACAAGGCGTGTTCAATGCCCATATTGCCCACGTCATAGAAATGCTCCAACCCGCTGCTGCGGGCGAAATCCCGGCAAACCTTGCATTGCTGGGCCGCCTTTAAATTGGCGTTGGGAGCGAAGTGATCCATGACAAACATGACCCGCTTGTTGTCGTAGACCTGATTATAACCCATCTTTTTTAGTTCAGAAACAGCAATCGGAGCGGTTATGTCGTTGGCCAGCACGACATCCAGTTTCCCGTTGACCAACTCACCCGGTTGCACCTGGGCTTTCCCGGCATGGTCGGCCAAAATCTTTTCCGTGATTGTCATTCCCATCTGAGCTGCCTCCTTTCTTTAATTTCAGATTATATAGATACGCAAAAATCATGCCAAATAAAGAAAAGAGACAAGATGCCGAAAGAAGGCATTTTGTCTCTTTGTCTCTCAAGCCGGAGAAACAACAATGTTTCTCTACTGTTCCGAGTTGTTCCATTGCGTTTCGCTAACGTTTCTGTCAACCGCTCTGATCATTTCTTAGTTTTCTCCAGAGAGTAGTGCGGCCGATGCCCAACCTTTTGGCTGCTTCCGTCTTGTTTCCCCGAACCTCCTTCAATATACGGTTTAATTCACTCCGTTCGCTGCAGGCAGACCTTTCGACGGTTTGATCTTGGAACAGAGATGTTAGCAATTCGGAAAAGCCGGTCCCTTTCGCATACAACACGGCAAACCTTTCCACCATGTTCTTTAACTCCCGCACATTGCCGGGCCAATCGTGCGCGCTAAACATGGGATGTCTGGAAATTGCAAGAATTTCGTCCTGCTTCAAGTCACCGCGTAATTCAGAAAGAAACTTGCCGATTAGCAGGGGAATATCCTCTTTCCGCAGCCGCAATGGAGAGAGGCGCAGTCTCAGCACATTCAGCCGATAATACAGATCCTCGCGAAACCGTTGTTGGATGACCATTTCCCAAAGGTCTCTATTTGTAGCCGCCACCACCCGGATATTGACCGGCAGGATCCGGGTCCCGCCGATGCGCAGCACCTCATGTTCTTCCAAAACCCGCAACAGTCGGGCTTGCAATGGTAAGGGCATCTCTCCGATCTCATCCAGAAAAATGGTTCCTCCGTGAGCCAATTCAAAGAGCCCCGGTTTCCCGCCTTTTTTGGCTCCTGTAAATGAACCCTCTTCATAGCCAAAGAGTTCGCTTTCGAGTAAGTTTTCAGGAAGAGCTGCGCAATTTACGGCCA
>LADV01000067.1 GCA_000961805.1 Peptococcaceae bacterium BRH_c23
GGATCCAGGCCGGGCCCGCGATCCTTGACATAGAAAAAACCGCCCTCATAACCGATTTCACAGCCGCCGCATGTATCCAGTCCGCTAATTCCTTACAAACCAGCATCGACAGTTTACTTTTGGGCACCCCTGCTTTTTGGGGCAATGTCTCCATATTTCTGAATAACTTCCAGTCTTCACGTTCAAAAAGCATCGCTGAATTCATTCCTCCTGCAAGAATAAGGCATTGTAAACAATATGTAATATGATATGCTTATACACCCGCAAGAGGGAACGCCCCATTCCTTTCCGGTGGCCATAATTTCAGAAAAAACAAAAGCCCAGGACGGGTAGAACCCAGTCTTAGGCTTATTGGATGCCTTCCGTAGAAAAACATTTATTGCAGGATAGGCATATTGTTTTTGGGGCTCTCCATTGCCATGATTTCAAGTTTAAGTGGATGCAACCCCAATAAATATTTTGCGGTTATCAAATCATCTTTTGCAAAATCACACCATGATTTTGACTATGCCGTTCTTGTCCATAGAGCTTCACCCCATCTCTGAAAATTGTTCTTTCAATAGTGAGAAGTTGCTTGCGCTGATTAAATACGCTTTCCTTGCCGACAATAATGTCTACTGCCCGAATATCCTTCCGGCTGATCGCTCCACCAATTTTTTTCATTGCTTCAATAGGGCGCATACTATTATCGGGGATAACCACATAAATGTCAAAGTCACTTTCATTATGAGGCGTTCCATATACAAAGGAACCAAACAAGTATATTTCATTAACTATAACTGTATCTAAAATGGCTTGCTTAATCGTTTCAAGCTCTTTACTTGCGGCAGCGTCCATATAAAACACCCCGATCTCAATGCTATTGTTTTGTTAGTTTTCATTATTCTAACGTAATTATTATATCACAATATGGTATAAAAAGGTAATATACTTCACACCTAACTAAATCGAAATACTTTTCCTCTGGGTATAAACGGTAGGTTATTCCCTTTCGGCATTAGGAAGGCGTGATCCCGATGAATCCTAAGCGGCTCACAATAGCCATCGGTGATAAGCAAAAGCGGACCATTTTTTAGGAAATCCTCCGCTTTCTCCAGCAGATCAATGCCGGGCTGCAGGATTGTACCTCCGCGTCCTTTGATCTTAACACTTTCAGCGATGGCTTCAGATGGCAGATATCCTTGATCATAGGTAGCCGCATCACAAAAGACCACCCTTACTAAGGGTACATCCCGGGAAATACTGTAGCTGGCAATAGCGCCCAAGGCTTTGGCCAGCAAGGAACGATCCATGGAACCTGAGGTGTCCAGAATAACCCCGTAAGTTCTTCCTTCCTCAGATCCTGCTTCAGGTATCCACCGCGGACGGGGTATATCCGGAGTTGATGACTGGCGGCGACTGGGACGGGCATAAGACCGCACTTTTTCCAGTGGTGAGCAATAGTGATCAAACCATTGCGCCAGTTCAACATCCCAAGGCACAGGCGGCTGACTCAAAGCTCTGATCTCTTCTATTAACCCTGCAGGTAGCGTTCCACGTCCTTGTTCATCATGATAGGCAAGTCCCTGACTGAGACAACGGCGATAAAAATCATCAAGACTTTCCCCATCCCCGCTAGACCGCCAGTCGGGCGCATTCTTTTCCAGCAAATCTCCAAGCCCGATTCCTCTTAAGGTTGCCAGCTTTCGATACGTTCTCATGTCCAGAACACCTCGTCAGGGATCGGTAGAAAAATACCCAGATTATTCGAGCGCTAAGCTTACAGCCCCTTTTGCGTGAAGTAATGTTGTATCAAATAACGGTACAGTCGAGTCCTCAGGTTTAACTAATAGGCTAATTTCTGTACAACCTAGAATGATTCCATTTGCACCTTGCTCAATTAAATCCTGAATTATTCGTTTATATCTAGCTCTAGATTTATCTAAGATCTGTCCTAAGCATAGTTCGTCATAAATTACTGTATTTACTACTACCCTATCTGTTTCCTTCGGAACTAAAACCTTTATACCTTGGGCCTCCAAACGTGATTTATAAAAATCCTGTTCCATAGTATATCGTGTTCCCAAAAGGCCAATAGTTTTGATTCCACTAAGAAGGACCTGTTGTGCAGTGACATCTGCAATGTGAAGTAATAGGATTCCGATGGCTGACTGAATCTCGTTAGCCACTTTGTGCATAGTATTCGTGCAAATGACAATAAAATCTGCCCCAGCTAACTCAAGACTTCGAGCAGCATCTGTTAGAATTTGAGCAGCCTTTTCCCAATCACCATTTCTTTGACAGATCTCTATTTCCTCGAAGTCTACGCTATAAAGAATGCATTTTGCCGAATGCAAACCTCCGAGCCTTTGCTTAACTTCTTCATTAATAATGCGATAATATTCAGATGACGATTCCCAACTCATCCCTCCGATTAAACCAATTGTCTTCATCCATTTCCCCTCCAATTTATTTTAACTAAGTTCTGTTGTCACATATTTGATAAGGTAGTAACGGAGCATTCCCTCTTCTTACGATTTTCTTAAGGTTCAGAATAATAGATTACTATATATAGTTTAGTCAAACTCTCCGAAAGATTTTTATATTCATGTGCTTTATCGGCGAGAAACCTTATTGAATCTCCCTCCATTAAAAAATAACTAGCATCTTTGATTTTTAACTCAAATGAACCCTTACTCACATGAATATATTCTTCTACGCCCTTATCATGAGCTTCTGATGGATGAATACACCCAGCTTCTAAATCAGCCACAAAAGTTTCAAATCGTTTATTAGAATCAAAGGGAAATACCGGATATACCTTATACTTATTATCACTTTCAGTAAGTGGACTATTATTATCCTTCTTAATAATTACTAATTCAGAAGGTTCAGTTTCAAGTAGTGACGTAAAAGACACATGTAAACCGTTCGCAATTTTCCATAAGGTAGAAACGGATGGATTGGTTTCCCCTCTTTCTATTTGTCCTAACATTCCTTTACTTACGCCTGACAATTCAGCAACTTTATCGAGACTAAACCCTTTATTCTTACGATACTTATTCAAATTATTCCCTATAACTAAATTTAAATTATCCACAAGGCATCCTCTTTCTTGTGTATTATATTATACACATGGTACAATAAACTATACAATACTATACCACAAAAAGAATAAGGAGGAAATTGGATGAGAAAGTTACTGAGTGGTGCTCATGAGGCAATTGGGCAAACACCAATGGTAAATTTGAGTCGTCTCGTAAAGGAGTATGGAGTAAAAGGAAGAATATATGCCAAACTCGAATATTTGAACCCAGGTTTTAGCAAGAAAGATAGAATTGCCTTACAAATCATTGAAGAAGCAGAAAAAAACGGAGAATTGCATAGAGGACAACCCGTTGTTGAACTGACAAGTGGAAATACGGGAACAGGTTTAGCTATTGTATGTGCTGTTAAAGGCTATAAGTTTATTGCTGTTATGTCAAAGGGAAATTCCCCTGAACGTGCTAGAATGATGAGAGCTTTAGGTGCTCAAGTGGTGCTAATAGACCAAGCCCCAGAGTCACCAATAGGTCAGGTGTCTGGTATGGACTTAGCATTAGTTGAAAAGGAAGCAATTAAAATTGTTAAAGAACAAAATGCCTTTAGAGCAGACCAATTTCATCATATAGGTAACGTTCATTCTCATGAGTATCACACAGGAGAAGAAATGTGGGAACAATGTGACGGAGATATTGATGCATATTTGGATTTTGTAGGAACAGCAGGGACATTTATTGGCTGTGCAAAAACTTTAAAAAGGCACAAATCCGATATTAGATGTTATGTCGTCGAACCAGAAACAGCTTCTTTTTTAGCTGGTAAACCAGTTTCAAATCCAAACCATAAGATACAAGGCGGTGGATACTGTATGGAACTAGGGTTCATAGAGAAAGAGTTGGTATCTAGTTATTTAAGTATTACTAATGAAGAAGCAATTCAGATGGCAAGAAGTTTAGCTAAAACTGAAGGAGTATTTGCAGGTTTTTCTTCTGGGGCAAATGTAGCTGCCGCAATTAAACTTTTAAGTGGTGCTGAGAGAAATAATTCGATAGCACTAACAATAAACGATTCAGGATTAAAATATTTAAGCACAGATTTGTATGATGCCTAATAACAGAAAATGGAACACGCTATTCGCCTTATATGAAGTGCCCTAGGAGTCTGCCCTATATTACTAAACCCATCAAATGTGGTACCTAATCTTTCATGTCTTCACGTCATTTTAGCTAGCCATCATTATCAGTCACTTTGGCGGGATTATAGCCCGCAATAAGGTCTATCATTTATTAACTTCCAAATTATCAAACCTAGACCAATCGAGAAATTCCAACAATCAGGAAGATCACTATGTCCAAAGCACAGTAAATAGCCCTGGACCCACCGCCCGCGATAACTCGTCACTCATTTCGACAAATGCACACAACTTTCAACGTGCCTTGGGGCTACAATTCGGATGTATTTATAATAAGCATCTTCTGACATTTTGTTTACTCTTCATCATCCTTAATACTGTCAGTCAATCTATCAAAATCAGACTGAAAAAGCCTATCCTGAATGATTCGGTATTTTTCAAACTCGCTCTCTGCAAATTCCTTAGCAATAGCAGCGGTCACGTTTCCTGCGTTCTCTAATATATCTTTTTCATTGAATTGCAGGAATGCGTTTAGCTTCTTAGCCCAGTCTTCCATTGTCATCGGGATATTTCTCTCAGCCTGGCTTTCTGCATAATCAAGATACATCGTTACAAATAATATCGCAGATTGTACGCTCCATATTATAAACCTTAATCTTTCTGCCAACAAATGAAGGTTCTTGGTACAAGTTGTTATTAATAGAGTCCTTACTATCCGGCAGTTTTTACATTGTGGTTACCCGATAAAAATACTGACGGGTGAGCCAACCACTTAATTGAATATGACAGCTACAGGAAATAGAGCAGTATATTCCGCTTTACTAGGAAAATCCTCCAAATATTGTAGATGTAATCTTGGCAGTATTTTAAGTGACCAGAGCGTTATGCCCTGGTCTTTTTCGCGTTTGTTCGTACTGCATTACTGCTAATGAATAAAGAATGTTAAATATTGAGTGAGCGCAGAAGTTCAATCAGGTCAGTTAAGGAGAACGGTTTTGTTATGCAATGCTTTATTAAACCACTTTCTAGTGCTACTTTCACGTCCTTTTGGTCTGTATATGCAGAAATAAATATAACGTTTAAGTCTGGATATAAGTTGTTGATTTCAGTTAGAACTTCTATGCCCCCTATACCAGGCATTTTTGAATCCAAAAGAACAACTGATGGAATACATTCTTGGATTCTTTCTAAAGCCTGCAAACCGTTGGAAGCTGTGTCGACCGAATAACATTCGTTAGCTAGAACCTCTGTTAACATACGACGGATTCCATCATTGTCATCGACAACTAACGCTTTTTTCAAAACTAGCCTTATCCCCTCTCCTAACCTTTGCTGCACAGATTTTAAGATGATTGACTACTCTTTATTCAATTGCTCGATAAAGGTTAAGATAGTTGACTTTAATTCCTTAATCTCATTTTCGATTGTATTTCTTTCTGTATTCAACTGCATAAATCCTTCAATGACCGTAATATGATCCACGATTTTGTCAACAAATTCTAGTAATTCTCTTTTATCCTGTCGCTTCTCACCTAAAATGACGGCGTAAATCTCACTGCCAATGGCGGAAGAAGTGTACTGACAACATGCCAAGATCTGTAGAATTGCAACGACAACACATGCAAATTAAGAAAAATCCCCAACACGCACATGCTAATCAATGTGTATATTGGGGATAATGTGGATAACCTTTACATAGCAGTACCACGTTGCCGTTCAGTATCCGCTAAAATACGCCCAATGTGAGCGTCCTCAATGACCTCACTTCCTGTTCGCTTAGCCTCATACAGGGCATGAGTACAAATCGTGTTAATGAGTCGAGGAATTCCCTTTGTCTCTGAGTGGATAAGTCCGATTGCACTATCCGTGAAAACAGGGGTAGTAACTCCAGCTTGCTTCATTTGGTGGCGAATATACGTTGCAGTCTCTTGG
>LADV01000246.1 GCA_000961805.1 Peptococcaceae bacterium BRH_c23
AAACTCCCCGTTACAGTGGCGGGACCGCGCCGGATTCACACCGGCTTCCCTGTTTTGATTCTTCTGCTAAGAAAAATCACTTGCTCAACTATTTAACTTTGAAATAAATTTAACACGAAAAATCATCACAGTCAACAGAATCTTACCTTCACATGAACGTGAAGGGGAAGGCTCTTAAACGATCTACTATTCAACTTCTTGGATAATCGGCAAAATCACAGGTCTCCGACGAGTTTTCTCGTAAAAATGTTTACTCAAAGTATCTCGAATTTGGTTCTTTAAGACCGCCCATTCTGTGACGCGATTCTCCCGACACCTCGCCATTGTCTGCCGTATTTTTTGTTTAGCCTCGTCTAACATGGTCTCGGACTCCCGGACATACACAAACCCCCGGGTCACAACATCCGGTCCTGCCACGATGGCCCCGCTTGCACGGCTGATTGTTAAGACGACGATTAGAATACCATCTTGGGAGAGTTGTTTTCGATCCCTAAGCACAATGTTGCCGACGTCTCCAATCCCCAATCCATCGATCAACACCTTACCTGCCATAACCTTGCCACCTAGTGCAGCACCATGGCGGGTAAACTCAACGACTCCACCGTTTTCAGTGATAAAAATATTTTCCCGTGGAATACCCAGTTGTTCCGCTAGTTGAGCATGTTTGATCAACATGCGATATTCTCCGTGCACGGGCATAAAATATTGTGGTCGAACCATACTCAGCATTAATTTTTGCTCTTCTTGACTTGCGTGACCGGATACGTGCATTCCTTCTGCCGATTCATAGATAACATTGGCACCCAGCTTGAAAAGCTGATCCACTGTTTTGGCCACAGATTTCTCATTACCCGGAATTGGGCTCGCTGAGATAATCACCGTGTCTCCTGGTTGAATGGCCACATGCCGATGATCATGGTTTGCCATGCGGGTCAGTGCAGACATCGGTTCACCTTGACTCCCTGTAGTCAAGATACAGGCTTGATTCCCTGGTAAACTGATAATTTCGTCGATATCCATAAGGGTTCCCTCTGGAATATCCAGATATCCGAGTTCCTCGGCAATCCCTACAATATTCACCATACTTCGCCCTACAACCGCTACCTTACGGTTGGTATTAACAGCCGCTGTGATAGCCTGTTGAAGACGATAGACATTCGAAGCAAAGCTAGCAAGGATCACTCTATCCTTAGCATTACGAAACGCTTCATTAATCATTTCCCCCACATGACTTTCGGACGGCGTAAATCCAGCTCTTTCCACATTCGTACTGTCTGATAAAAGGCATAAAACCCCCTTATCACCGAGTTCCGAGAATTTATGAATATCTAGGATTTCCCCGGATACTGGAGTATGGTCGAGTTTAAAATCCCCGGTCACAATAATAGTTCCTAAGGGCGAATGAATAGCAATTGCTACTGCATCTGGGATGCTATGGTTGACACGAATGAACTCAATTCGAAACACTCCCAGCTTAATCACATCGCGGGGTTGTACAACAGTAGCATTAATATTGTTCAAATTATTCTCTTTCATCTTGGACTGAATAATCCCTAAGGTCAAGCGAGTTCCAAATAAGGGTACATTTAAGTCCTTCAACATATAGGGTAAGGCACCGATATGATCTTCGTGTCCGTGTGTAAGCAAAACTCCCAGCAGCATTTCTTTGTTTTCAACCAAATATGAGTAGTCAGGTATCACAATATCAATACCGGGCATGTCATCGTCAGGGAATGCTAATCCGGCATCAACAAGCACCATTTGATTATCATAGCGGATCACTGTCATGTTCTTTCCGATTTCTCCAAGTCCGCCCAATGGAATAATTTGTAACTTATGCTCTTTCGGCAAATAAATCCCTCCTGTTTAATTCTATCTCTCGCATTGTGCCTAAAAAGCTAAGGCATCCCCGTGATTTCTTTCGAAGCCCCAAAATAAAGACAACAAAAAGACGCGAAATAACATAACGAACACAATGACGCCCAAGCATTCGCCAGTATTTCGATTATCATCTATGAAACTAGCCGCACAATAAAGATAATATATTATAGCGCGAAAAACGAGGGCTGGCAAGTTACTTCAATTTCACTTAAAACATCTACATTCCTCTATCTGACAGATACTACGTATAAATTTCTAGAATTCGGGAACTATAGAAACAATGCTGTCTAGAAAGGTGGATAAAATCATGACCAATGTTGTTTGTTCTGCAATCAAATGTAGCCATAACGAGGATGGACACTGTCAGCTGGAGACCCTTAGTGTTACTTCAAGCTTGATGGACCGTGAAGCAGAGTGCGCTTTCTACGAACCTGGCAATCAATGATTCAGCGACTTTTTAAGCTTAAAACTTCATCGTTAAAGTCATCGCCCTTCAAGGTGATGACTTTAATTATTTTAGAAGCAGGAATTTCAAGGCTAGCAGAGAATGCTTTTTATTATAAAACATGTCATTTTTTCTACCTAAGGTAAAGGAAGAAGGGTGAATCGAATGTTAAACTCTAAAGAAGACCTTACCCTAGAACAAGCTCAAACGCTCTTGGAGGACTTTGCAAAGCGTTGGTTGGCCCACGATGGGCTTTGGTTCCAAGCCATTGAGCAAGCGCGCGGAATTGAAGAAGCGGTTGAGCGTGATGTTGAAGCATGGCGAAGGTTTACAGTCCTTGAAGCTAAACGCGTTATGGCCTTTTTGGGGTTAGCTGAGAATGGGGGGCTTGACGCACTGGAAAGAGCCTTGAGATTTAGACTGTATGCCTTTCTAAATGAACAAGAAAGCTTTAGACCAGATGATCATACTTTGATATTCCACATGAAGGATTGTCGTGTCCAGTCAGCCCGGAAACGCAAAAATCTTCCCGACCATCCTTGTAAACCAGTGGGAGAGGTTGAATACTCGTTATTCGCTTCTACGATTGACCCTCGAATCAAGACAACTTGTATTGCATGTCCACCAGATCCCCACCCTGAAGAATTCTATTGTGGATGGAAGTTTACTCTCAGCGAAGATTAACCAGTAACCGAGATAGAACCCCTGCTTCTTGTAGCAGAGGTTCTATCTCATTATATATAACGGGTCTTTTATAGTTTCTTTGTTACCTTGAAACGACTATCTAGTCATGAATTTGATCACCTTGTCTATACATTTTAGACAGCTCTAAACGATTGGGTGAACTGATTCAGAGGCTACCTTCAATTCAGAAAACGCTTGTGCTTGTTTGTTAGTATTACTTACTTTTATCTTCTTATGATCATTCATTAACTTTTCAAGAAACTTGATCTCTTCGTTTGTCGCATCGACAAGTGGTAGGCGGACTCTACCAGCTTTAATCCCGACCATATTCAGAATCGTTTTGATAGGGACAGGGTTCGATGTAATAAATATGCCTTTGAAGACTGGAAAGAGTTCAAGATGAGATTTTGTTGCTTGGGCCGTATCTCCAGCAAACCAGGCATCCACCATTTCTTTCATCTCATCTCCAATGATATGAGCTGCGACACTAATGATTCCGCTACACCCTAAGGCTAACATGGGTAGGGTCATAGAGTCATCCCCACTGTAGACCGCAAAATCTGAAGGCAACAATCGCTTTAATTCACTAACTTGATCGATTGAACCCGCTGCTTCTTTTAATGAGGTAATGTTGGGGATTTCAGATAGCCTTTTCACAGTCTCAGGCAATAAATTGGCTGAGGTCCTGCCTGGTACATTATAGAGCATCAAGGGTAGAGACGTTACCTCAGCGATCGCCTTAAAGTGCTGATACATCCCCTCTTGAGAAGGTTTGTTGTAATAGGGTACAACGGCCATCAGTCCATCCACGCCCGTTGTCGCAGCCTTGCGGGCGAGGGCAATACTGGAATTGGTGGAATTGGACCCAATCCCTGCAATGACGGTCGCTTTTGAGCCCAGAGCCCCTTTCACGGCCTTAAATAGCTCTATTTTTTCCTGATCCGTAACCGTTGGAGATTCTCCCGTCGTTCCACATACCACAACTCCATCTGATCCATGGGCGATTAAGTGCTGAGCTAAGCGTATGGCTTCTTGATAATCGACCTCTAACGCTTCATTCATGGGAGTTACCATGGCTGTCAAGATTCTTCCCAAAGACATCTTTCTCATCCTTTCTTCCCACTTATACTTTTATTCTAAGCAATTCCGAGACACCCACCTCTATAAGTGGGTTTTTCTTCTTCTGCTTTCTAAACTTCTAATTTGAACTTTTTATGCAAGGACTGTACTGCTGTCACCATATCTTCCTTATGAACCAGTACCCAGATCGTTGTATGTGAATCAGCCGATTGCAAGATGGTCACACCTGCATCGGATAGTGCTTCAACCATATCAGCCATGACACCTGGTACGCCAGCTATTCCCGCTCCTACAATAGAAACTTTAGCACAACTGGCAACAACGTCCGGTTGAAAACCCATATTCTGTAGAATACTAACTGCCTTGGCAGCGATCTCGTCTGAAACCGTATACAGCACTGCTTCCGGTTGTACACTGATAAAATCTACGCTAATGTCTGCTAGCGCCATTGCTTTAAAGATTCGTTTATCCGTAAGATGTATGTCAGGATCATTCACCGTTAAAACTCGAAGTTGAGTAACACTTGGCGTGTGGGCAATTCCCGCAATAATCCGGTCACTGGTAATATCCGTTCCAACTTCTCGATCGGGATGCATATTAGTAACCAAGGTTCCCGGTGCATCCGAAAAGGTCGATTTGATTCTCAGAGGAATATTTCGTTGCATTGCGATCTCCACAGCACGTGGGTGAATAACCTTAGCCCCTTGATAAGCCAACTGACATATTTCGTTATAGGTGACTGTATCTAAAATCCGAGCATCGTCAACAATTCGAGGATCTGCGGTCATAATTCCCTCAACATCAGTGTAGATATCGATAGTTTCCGCATCGAGGGCGACTCCCAGTGCTGAAGCCGTCGTATCGCTTCCTCCTCGTCCAAGTGTTGTAATCTGACCACTTTCCGTGACTCCTTGGAATCCAGTCACGACCACCACTTTACCTTCCGCCAATTGTTCGAGTATCTCGCCTGGCTCAACCCTAATAATTCGGGCATCCCCAAAATCATCATTCGTAATAATTCCTGCTTGCCCTCCTGTAAAGAGAACTGCTTTTAATCCCCTACTATTTAACGTGCTCACCAAAACGGTCCCTGAAATCACTTCTCCACAACTCATTAGAAGATCTAACTCTCGTTTTGGCAAATCCGGATGTATCCCTTTTACCATGTTTAGAAACGTATCCGTCGAATAGGGATCTCCAGAACGGCCAATTGCTGAAACGACAATCACCGGAGAATATCCGCTATGAACAGCCTCTGAGACTTTGGAAGCCACCAGGGCCCTTCGCTCTGCAGTAGCCAGGGAGGTTCCGCCAAATTTTTGGACTACAATACGCAACTCCAACCCCCCTTTTCGAGGTTCGAGGTTCGATATTCGTGGTTCGAACTTAGCCTCGAACTTTTATCGTTTACTTGTAACTTCTTTCTTCTACTTCTAATCTCTAAACAAAGAACTTTACCCCTAAATCTGAGCTTCTAGCCAGATGATCGTGTTTGATAGCCTCAAGCACAGGCCTTTCGGACTTGATTCTCGAACCACGTCCTCGAACTACGAACTACGCCTCTGTTAAAGTAGAAGCTCCGCAATTTGCACGGCGTTCGTTGCCGCACCTTTACGTATTTGATCTCCTGCCACCCATAAATTGAAACCTTGAGGGATGGAAAAGTCTTGACGCAAGCGCCCTACATAGACTTCGTCCTTATCCGCACTAAACCAGGGCATGGGGTATTGGTCCTTCCCTGGATCATCGATTACAATAACGCCGGCAGCTTTACTCAAGGCCTCCCGAACTTCTGAGACACTGACTAAGCGATCCGTCTCCACGTTGATGGACTCTGAGTGACTACGGAATACCGGCACCCGTACCGTTGTAGCAGTGATCGCCATATTGGGTACGTGGAATATCTTTTGAGTTTCCTTGACCATCTTCCACTCTTCTTTGGTATAGTCTCCCTCTTGAAATACATCAATCCGTGGAACAAGGTTAAAGGCAATTTGATAGGGAAAAACGGAGGATTTGAGTTCTTCTCCATTAGACCAAGCCTTAACCTGTGCTTCCAGTTCCTCAATGCCTTCGCGTCCGGCTCCAGACACTGCTTGATAAGTTGAAACAACCACCCGACGGATACCAGCTAAATCAAAAATCGGCTTAAGTGCCACTGCCATAATAATCGTGGAACAATTAGGGTTGGCAATAATCCCTTTGTGACTGAAGACATCTTCTGGATTAACTTCAGGTACGACAAGCGGCACTTCTGGGTCAAGCCGAAAGGCACTGCTATTATCTATCACCACTGCTCCACTCTCCACAGCAGAACGGGCATATTCTGTACTCGCTGATCCACCGGCAAAGAGAGCAATGTCTATCCCCTTAAAACTCTCGTGAGTCGTCTCCTGAACCTCAAGTTCCTGACCCTGCCATGTAATGCGTTTTCCTGCAGAACGCTTTGATGCTAACAACCTTAGTTCAGTAACCGGAAACTTTCGCTCAGCAAGGATTTTAAGAAACTCTTGTCCTACTGCGCCTGTGGCGCCAACAATTGCTACATTAGACATTACTTATGTTCCTCCTTAAATTTGTCTGGAATCAGGCCTAGTGGGCAAGGCGCCTATATAGAAAACTTGGCTGGCGCCCGAAGACACTGTCTTCGCACGTATTAATCATTCTATCAGCCTTGGCGAAGGCGGCAGCCTTAGTTGCACTTATGCGCTGGCCACGGATGGCCGAGTGTCCCTGTAGCCAAGGATGGCGAGAAGGGACCTTCAGAAAGTATACAACGAAGTTATACTTTCTGATTAGTACGAAATGGCAAGGCACCTTAAGCTGCTGCATGTTACACCCGGTAATCCACGAGGACTGGTTGAATTTGCTTTCCCTCACAGGCCATGAGGATTGTTTCTGGAACTCGATTCATATGTGCCACTAGAGAATTTGCTTTAACGACCGGATTATCTTGCCCAAAGGGTACCAAGTAAACATTTTTCGTAATGAGTAAGGTCCCAATATTACGAGCATTTAACCCAAGCCCATCGTTGGTCGAAATCGCCAAAACTACAGGTCTCTGATTTCGAAGATGAGATTTTGCTGCCATGAGCACGGGTGTATCTATAATTCCGTTAGCCAATTTTGCGAGGGTATTTCCTGTACATGGAGCAATAACCACACAATCAAACATCTTGGTAGGCCCAATCGGCTCCGCTTCAGGAATCGTATGAATCAATTCCTTATGCGTAATCTCCCGAAATTGCTGCTTCCATTCTTCTGCTTTTCCAAATCGTGTGTCAACGTTATCAACGGAATAGGAAATGATTGGCGTTAGTTCTGCCCCTTCTGCCATTAAACGTTTCATGACTTGAATAATTTCATGGATTGTACAATGTGATCCTGTGATAGCAAACCCAATTTTTAACCCCTCAAACTTCATCCTTTCACACCTCCACTTTACAAATAGTGTTCACTGTGGTCAAGTGACGAAGAATAAGTTGCGGATAAATTTGAGCTAGAATTCGTCCGGCAGTTTTCGGAGCTACTATACCCGGAAGACCCGGAGCAAGAAGAGCTTTAATACCCAGCATCTGGGCGTATTCGAAATCTGTCCCTCCCGGAATTGATGCCAAATCCACGATGACTGCATCCCGCGCGACCTTCTCTAACATCATGCGATCTAAGATTTGATAAGGAACCGTGTTGAAAATTAGTTCCGCACGACCGATCTCATCCATCAGATCGACTAAATGTACAGCATGAAGTCCCATCTCTGCAGCGCGTGCTAAATCCGAAGGCTTTCGAGCAACCCCGGTAACATGTGCTCCAATTCCTTGTAGCATACGTGACAGAGTCCAACCACACCGCCCTAATCCAATGACGAAGCTTTGACTACCATGAATCGTAATCGTTGTAGCCTCCATTGCCATTTGAATGGCTCCTTCTGCGGAAGGAATAGAATTAAGGATAGCCAGTTCATTTAGGTTCACGGTTTCTATTAATTGGATACCTAAATTTTCTGCAATTGCCCGCAAAGCTGGTCGCGCGAAACCTATGATCAGTGGTACCTGCATTGGTATAGATTCCAGAACTTTTTTGTTCAAGACAATCGGTGAAGCAGAGTATTTGGCTTTGACAACCCCACGTTCGTCAGTGCCGAACATCGGAAAAAGCAACGCATCCACTTGACCGACTGCCTCTTCAAGCGATGGTGCAAGTGTCAATCCCGAAATGGGAGAAGCCTTTTCGAATCCGACCCCAACTATGTAGGCTCCCAGTTTCTGAAGTTCAGAAATTAAATAAAGTTCACGCTCGTCTCCTCCGATTACCCCTAAACGAATTCCTTTAAGACCCGCACTCATTTTATTGCCCCCTTTGAGACAGTGTCCCATTGACTACTATCCATTATATGAGGGTATGCAGGCTGCGGTTACGCTCAAAATAATCTAATCGAGGAAATTATCGAGCCCAATCACGAGATCCGTTAATTCTGCCGCTTTGCGAATACTCAATATAATCCCTGGCATGTAGGTCTCTCTGGAGAATGCATCATGTCTAATGCTTAAAGCTTGACCTAACCCTCCAAATAAAACTTCTTGATGAGCGATTAAACCCGGCAAACGCACAGAGTGAATATGAATTCCACCAAGATCGGCACCTCGAGCTCCAGGGAGTTTCTCGTACTCATTCGGGTGTCCCTGGACCATGGGTTTACGGACTTCTAATATCCCTTCAGCTGTTTTCAAGGCCGTCCCCGATGGGGCATCGAGTTTTTGATCATGATGCATTTCAATAATATCAACATTGGGGAAAAACTTGGCCGCTTCCCTAGCAAATCGCATCATTAAAATTGCGCCGATAGAGAAATTGGATGCGATGAACGCCCCCACCCCTTCTTTTTCAACAAGGACGCGGATTTCCCCGATCTCTGCTTCATCCATACCAGTTGTTCCTACAACTGGTACCACTCCTGCCATAATTGCCATTTTTGAATTTTTCAAGACGGATTGGGGATTTGTAAAATCAACCAAGACATCCGCCCGTGTCGAACGTAAGATTTCTTGATCAAGGGGGCCAGTGATATCCACACCCACTCGAGGAGCGCCAATAACAAATCCTATATCCATTCCCTGATGTCTGGTATCAGAAGCTCCAACCAGAAGGAAATCATCTTCTTTTAAGAGCGAGCGGATCAGTTCTTGACCCATTTTTCCACATGCTCCAGATACGAAAACCCGAATTTTTTTCAATGAAACCCCTCCTGCAATGATAAGGCAAAAACCCCGTTGCATAATGCAAGGCGGGGTTACAGCTTTTCCATTCATTTTATTGGGTATCCGGTTCTCTGTCAAATTGAATTTTTAACGAATCCTTTCGGATCTATTCTGTAAATCGATGATAATGACCTCAGACCCTACTTTTTTAATCGTTTGCCAAGGGATCACCAGAGTTTCACGTTCTCGGTCTCCTTTTGATCCCCAAAAGCCTGAAAACCCTCCCCGTGAAGTAAGAATAATCGCCTCTACAGAGCCACTTAAGGAAATATCCAGATCCGCATCGCCCACTAAGCCTAGTTTCGCGCCATCATACAAATTAATAATTTCTTTACCAGCAAGATCACTTAAAAGCATCCTATCCTCTCCCTATTTCCGAAATCTCGTCCAAGCTTTCAATCCGAATGGTTGTAGAATGGCCAGCAATAAGGAAAACGCCGCTAGTGGCTCAACGAAAAATTCGGATTTACTCCACCAATCTTCCGGTATTTTCAAGAAAGAGAATAAAAGTTCTAGTGATAGGTAAATTCCACCTGCCGTGCCAACTAATTGGCTTAAGACAGTTGCCAGTTGATTTGGTGTAGTCTGAGATGATCGCCACATCATCCTATACTTTCGTTCCCTTACCGAAAGGACAATTCCAATGATCAAAAGCATAACCCCAAGGGCTTGCATCTTCACTCCCCCTCAGGGGATTGTATGAACTGACAAACTTGCGTAGAACACGAAATTCTAAAAAATGAAGTTAAAACTCCCCCTCAAGTAAGTTTTCCTATACCTCAAGATATCATTATATTCCCGTCGAGCCAAACCCACCCGCCCCTCGGGGTGTTTCCTGAAGTTCAGCAACGTCTTCAAAGTTAGCGTGGAAAATCGGCATAAATAGCATTTGGGCTATCCTATCCCCGGGCTTAATAGTCACAGGTTGGGTTCCCAAGTTTTGAATCAAGACCTGAATTTCTCCACGATAATCCGAATCGATCACACCCACACCGTTTGTTAAACCTATGCCGTGTCGACTTGCTAAACCACTCCGCGCAAAGACCAGTGCTACAACAGACTGACTTGGGAGCTCAATAGCCAGTCCTGTTGGAATTTTAACATTTTCTCCTGGGCTCACAGTAATGGGTTCTCTGAGATCCGCGCTAAGATCCACACCTGCGGAGGCAGCCGTCGCGTATGTCGGAAGGGCCAAGGAATTATTAGCCATTCTTTTTACCTTGACCGTGATAGAGTCTGTCATTAAATAATCCTCCTTGACATAAGCGAAGTTCGATGTTCGCTATTCGAATCACGAACTTCGAACCACGATTTTACTCCCAGCCAATTTTCTCTAATAAATCGGAAAGTACCACTTCATGCCCCGCTGGACCTAGTGTCATGACACTAATTTTATCTTTTTGCCAGAGGCGCCCTACGACGCGCAAAACATCTTCCAAGGTTACCCGACTGAGTTTTTCCACGACTTCCTCCGGGGAAAGTACGCGGTTATAGGTAAGTTCTGTCTTGCCCAGTCGACTCATCCGACTGCTTACTGCTTCTAGACCAAGATATAGGCCGCCTTTAATTTGCGCTTTTGTCCTGACTAATTCCTCTGCACTAATCCCTTTTTGTTTTATATTCATTAGTTCTTCCAGAATACACTCGATGACTTCTTTAGTATTCTTGGGACTCGTACCCGCATAAACTGCGAATAACCCCGTATCAACATACGTAGAATGATACGAATATACGGAATAGGCTAATCCACGCTGTTCACGAATCTCTTGAAATAGGCGGGAGCTGAGCCCTCCACCTAAAATATTGTTAAAAATATGCATGGCATAGATATCCTCATCATCTTGGCTGAGACCTGGTACTCCCAAGATAATATGCATCTGTTCTGTTTCTTTCTGTTGATAATGTTCCACTTTCAGACCTGAGGGAGTTCCTTCAATTACCCGACGTCCACCTCTCTCAAATGTTCCGAATTGAGGGGATAGTTTCTTCACGACTTCATCATGCTTAATTTTTCCCGCCACAGCGATCACGACATTTTCGGGGGCATAGTGTTCTGAAAGGAAATGCATGATTTTTTCTCGACTCAAAGACCCAATGCTCTCCACTGTCCCTAAGATTGGTTTTCCTAACGGATGATCATTCCAAACATGTTCTGAAAAGATATCATGAATTAGTTCATCCGGGGAATCCTCATACATCTTTATTTCTTCTATTACTACGTTCTTCTCTTTTTCGATTTCCTTTTCATCAAAGAGCGAGCAAAAGAACATGTCGCTTAAAACATTAATGGCTAGATCAAGGTCCTCGTCCAGAACTTTTGCGTAGTAACAAGTATATTCTTTCGTCGTAAAAGCGTTTAATTGACCACCAACGGCCTCGAGGGATTCCGCTAAGGCGCGAGCACTTCGATTTTCAGTGCCTTTGAAAAACATATGTTCAATAAAGTGTGAGATTCCTTCATATCCTTCAAGTTCATCCCGAGAACCAGCTCCCACCCATATCCCAAAGGCGGCGGAACGCACATGTTCAATTTCTTCGGTAATGATCCTAACTCCATTAGGTAACAGTGTTTTTTGATACAACTAATTCACTCCCTCTTATTCCCTTGACTGTAAGGAAATAATCGAATTAAAGACCGTTCTTCAGCTACTTCATTTTCACTGAGCAATGGCATACTGTTTAATTTTTGTTCTCTAAGCCATATCTCTAAACGTCCAAGACGTTCTCCTGCTCGAACTGGAAGATTGGTCGTTTTTTCCCACACAACACGGGTTTGTAGGTTCTTACGTTCAACTTTAGATAGGCTGACATCGATTGGATCCTTAATAAAGACTGATACGGGTTCGATGACACTGGGAAATTCGCTCATAATCTGTCCTGCATTAGCCAGATGAACAGTTTCAGTGTTCTGAAAACCCCACTCTAAAAGTTTCTTAGCATCTCCAAACCGATCTGGTGCATTCAGAACAACGACTAAG
The DNA here is from genome assembly GCA_000961805.1 of Peptococcaceae bacterium BRH_c23. Next base: position 12,327 of record LADV01000246.1, read on the forward strand.
AGTTGACGCCCCTCTTTTGTAGCGGAGGCAACCAGGCATTTTCCTGCTGCAGTCGTTGTGCCAGTTTTAACACCATCAGCATAAGGGTAGTTCCAGAGCAATTTATTCGTATTGCGCAGATCCATCATCACGTCAGGCTCAATAAAATGAATCTCAGTTTCTTTAAGACGGGTAATGGAAACAAACTGAGGAATTTGCAACCCATAGCGTGCCATCAAGGCCAGATCATAAGCCGTAGAATAATGTTCCTTCCGAGGCAAGCCATTGGTATTTACGAAGTGTGTATTCTGTGCTCCTAGAGCCAAGGCTTTCCTATTCATCCACTTGAGAAACTGCTCTTCACTTCCAGCGATATGCTCGGAAATTGCAACACATGCATCATTTCCTGAACGAACCAGTGCCCCGGTAATAAGTTCATAAAGATTGATCTTTTCTCCTGGATCGAGATACAAGGATGATTCTCCAACAACCGCCGCTTTCGGACTAACGGTCACAATTTCGTCTGGCCGCCCTAACTCTAACCCTAAAATTGCCGTCATAATCTTAGTTGTACTTGCAGGAGGACGCTGTTTATGGGCTTGCTTACTAAAAAGAACATCCCCTGTAACGACATCCATTAGAACAGCTGCATCCGCTGTTATCCTAGCAACTCCGACTGTATCCGCAGCAGGTTTTTGCACAGATTTTTGGGCTGGGGCACTATAGACTGGGTTCACCGACATTAAACTAATAACTATCGTACAAAGAACTACGCAGCACCAAGCACGCGTCCACTTTAGCCTGATCATTTAACCACCTCGACTTTTTAATTTGTCATGAGGTAGTATCTCCGCTCTGGTGATATGTTATTAGTTCGTCAAGAGATTGGAAACTATATCCTTGCAAGGCTAATTGATGGAGAATAACAGGTAAAGCTTTGACAGTATTCGCTTTGGGATGCATTAAAACAATGGCACCAGACTTGTTGGGTTTGATTCCAAACCGGATTGCAGGATTAATAATCCGCTTGGCAATAATTTCCGGCGTACTGTCTGTACGCCAATCCACTGTATCTAATGTCCAGAGAATCGTCTGATAGCCTAATTCTTTGGCAGCTCTTAGTCCCGAAGCACCTTTTTCACCGTAAGGAGGTGCATATAAATGTGTTTTTTGTCCGATAATTTCTTCTATAATAGTTTCCGTTTTTTTGATTTCTTCTTGGTTTGCGCTGACGGAAAGCCGATCTGGATGAGGATGAGAATAGCCATGGTTTTCAATTTGGTGGCCGCGATTGGAGATCATTTTTAATGTCTCTGGGTTCTTTTTAGCCCAGCGACCAGTGACAAAGAAGGTTACACGGGCTTTACCCTTATCCAACTCGTCCAGGATAGCTGGGATATATTCCTCGCCCCAATCCACGTTAATCGTTAAAGCCATGATCAATTGATCCGTATTAACTTGCTCTATAGGCTTTGTAACTGAAGCATTCGACCCTATAAACCAACGCTCTGTGATACCCACAACCAACAGAAAGAAAATCCCGACTAACGAGAGGATTCGTCGCGAGATTTTTAAGTTAATGAACATATGCGTCCCCCCTTCCTTAACATTTATGCGGATAGGGGAACTCACAGACTGGTCATCAATTATTATATTAGGATTTAGGAATAGTCGGGTTTTCCTTACGAACGTTTGGCATAGCTTCCTTACGCGAAAGATTTAAGCGACCTTGTTTGTCAATGGCAGTCGCTTTGACCATGATCTCATCCCCGACTTTAACAATGTCCTCCACTTTTTCCACGCGTTCATGAGCTAATTGAGAGATGTGAACTAGGCCTTCCTTGCCTGACAGTCCCATGACTCCAGGAATGACTTCTACAAAAGCCCCGAAGTCCATAACCCGAGTGACTTTTCCTTGGTAAATTTTACCGACTTCCACTTCTTGAGTTAAAGCCTGGATAATCTTTAAGGCTTTCTCCCCACCTTCGCCACCAACCGAAGAAATAAAGACGCGGCCATCATCTTCGATGTCAATTTTAACACCGGTTTCCTCCACAATCTTCTTAATCGTTTTTCCACCAGGTCCAATAACATCGCGGATCTTATCGGGATGAATCGAGGCAGTGATTATTCTCGGTGCATAGATTGATAGTTGTGGGCGAGGTTTAGCCAAAATTGCCACCATTTTATCGAGAATCAAAAGACGGGCAGCTTTAGCCTGGGTCAAGGCTTTCAATAAAACTTCTCGGGACACACCCATTATTTTAATATCCATTTGCAAGGCGGTTATCCCTTTAGTGGTTCCAGCCACCTTAAAATCCATATCTCCAAAGTGATCTTCTAAACCTTGGATATCGGTCAGGATCGCTAAATTATCCCCTTCCTTAACGAGTCCCATGGCAATGCCTGCAACTGGAGCTGAAATGGGAACACCGGCATCCATTAGGGAAAGAGTACTTCCACAAACAGAGGCCATCGAACTAGAACCATTAGATTCCAACACCTCAGAAACGAGACGAATGGTATATGGAAATTCATTTTCATCGGGAAGAACTGGGATCAACGCTCTTTCTGCAAGAGCACCATGACCAATTTCTCTGCGCCCTGGTCCCCGCATCGGTCGGGTTTCTCCAACACTATAGGGCGGGAAATTATAGTGATGAATATAGCGTTTAGATCTTTCAAGACCTAAACCATCTAGAATCTGTTCATCTCTTGCAGCCCCTAGAGTCGCCACTGTCAACACCTGAGTTTGACCACGCGTAAAAAGGCCTGTCCCATGGGTACGGGGTAGAATTCCTACTTCAATACTGATCGGACGAACTTCATCGACTGCCCGACCATCCGGTCTAATTTGCTCATTCGTGATCAATTTACGAACAATCTGATGGACAATGTCCTCAAGCACATTCTTGATCACTTTCGTGTCATCTGGAAACTCTGCTTCGAAGTAGCTCAAGGTTTCAGCTTTAACTTCGTTGATTGCACTTTCCCGTGCTTTCTTCTCCTCAACACGGATAGCCTGATCTAACTTGTCGTAGGCATAGGTATTTACCGCTTCGACAATGTTAGCTGGGGTTTTTACAAATATTACTTCAAGTTTTTCTTTGGCTAACCCGAGGGCCAAAGCTTCCTCACGATAGTCCGCAATAAATTGGGTAATCTTTTTAATTTCGGCATGTCCAAACATAATCGCTTCCAAGATTTGATCCTCTGGTACTTCGTGAGCACTAGCTTCCACCATCATAACCGCTTCTTCTGTTCCAGCCACAGTAAGAAGCATCTGACTTTTTCCTGCTTGTTCGATGGTCGGATTAATAATGTATTCATCTTCTATCAGTCCAACGGTCACTGCCGCAATAGGACCTTCGAAGGGTATATTTGAAATCGTCAGGGCTGCTGAAGCTGCATTAATGGCCGTAATATCTGTCGCACTATCTTGATCGACGGACATAACCGTGGCAACCACTTGAACTTCATTTCGAAATCCTTCCGGGAATAGCGGACGAATTGGACGGTCAATTAAACGAGCCGACAGGGTAGCTTTCTCGCTGGCTCTTCCTTCACGTTTAATAAATCCCCCTGGGATTTTACCGGCAGCGTACATTCTTTCTTCAAACTCAACGGTCAAGGGGAAGAAATCAATTCCCTCCCGGGCTACAGCACTGCAGGTTGCGAATGCAGTCACCACAGTATCCCCGTAACGGAGAAAAATAGTGCCTCCCGCTTGTTTACCAAGCTTACCAGTTTGGAAAGTCATCGTTCTCCCACCGACTGAGAGTGACTTTTCGAGTATTTCCTGTTTCACAATGGAACCTCCTTAAATTTTCAATCCTTCTCAACTTGTTTCCTCTTCGACATATTGTTATTATTTCCTGCAATTTGCATAAATAAAACTAAATTAAGAATAAACCCCTAAATCGAAGTTCGAGGCTCGATGTTCGAGGTTCGAACTTTGCAACGGGGGCTCGATACTAAGAATCACGCTCCCTAAAACATCTCTTTCTCGCATCTTGAATTTTGCACTCGTACCTCGCATAAAGAAACAATCATGAACCCCGGCGTTCACAAATTAGAATGAAAATGTTTTCCAGTCATGCGAATTCCATAGTCTTCCATTTGGAATACTCTTATTGGCGGGAGTTAAATATCCGCAAGTTTATTGGTGGAATTTCCCCCGTTAAAGAAACTGGTTTCAGTAACCTTTGAGTACAAATTAGTGTGCCTTGAGCACGTGTAAGAAATTTCTTTTAGTTTCAGGTTACTGAATCTCCCGCCAATTAATTAAAGGAGGTTTCAAATGGACGCTATTTTGGAATCATGTGCTGGCTTGGATGTTCACCAGGAAACAGTTGTAGCTTGTATACTCACTGGTTCTCTTGATCAAAAGCCTAAGAAAGTAGTTAAAACGTTTTCTACTACAACGACCGAACTCCTTGCATTAGCTAAATGACTTGAAGAGTTTAATTGCTCCCATGTTGCTATGGAGAGTAC
>LADV01000052.1 GCA_000961805.1 Peptococcaceae bacterium BRH_c23
AAGTTCTCGCTGGTATACCAATAGGGCGAGGTCTTCCCCCGGTAGGTTTCACCTCTGGCATATTCTATCGCCATGTGCGCCCAGGCTAAAATGATAGGCATTTCGCCTAGAGTAAAGCTGATTTTTGTCCCCGCTTCGTGATAATCACTTAAGCTTTCCGGTAGGGCTAAGCCGTTGTTTTGGAAATTAATCTTATAATTTTTGCCTCTGGTGGAAACATATAGCTCACCGCCCGACGCGACCACCGCCCCGACCACCACGCGCAGTCCGTTCCCCAGCGCCCCTCTGGTGGGCAGTCTCAGATATTTGGAGGACCTTAGCGGCCTGCTGATGGAAAACATCTCCGGATCCAGGCCGGGCCCGCGATCCTTGACATAGAAAAAACCGCCCTCATAACCGATTTCACAGCCGCCGCATGTATCCAGCGCATTGTCCGCTAATTCCTTGCAAACCAGCATCGACAGTTTACTTTTGGGCAATGTATCCATATTTCTGAATAACTTCCAGTCTTCACGTTCAAAAAACATCGCTGAATTCATTCCTCCTGCAAGAATAAGGCATTGTAAACAATATAGACTATGATATGCTTATACACCCGCAAGGGGGAACGCCCCATTCTTTTCCGGTGGCCATAATTTCAGAAAAAACAAAAGCCCAGGACGGGTAGAACCCCGTCTTAGGCTTATTGGATGCCTTCCGTAGAAAACATTTATTGCAGGATATGCGTATTGTTTTTGGGTCTCTCCATTGCCATCGGCGCTGCGCCTGTCCATCTCACAGAAATTCTACGATGTCATCTATATTTTAACTCTTTTTTAGGGAGCAAAAAATGCACTTTTTCAGCCCGTTTTTTGCACATTTTTTGTGTAAAAACCACTACATATAGTGGTTGGCCTACCTTATTTGCCCTTCAAACCACTATTCGTCATCATTATTATACACTCCACATGCATCGTCCACGGAAACATATCCACCGGTTGCACACTATCTACCCTATATCCCCCCTGAGTCAGCACACCCAGATCCCGAGCTAGAGTCCCTGGATCACAAGACACATAGATGATACGTTGGGGCTTTAGCTCTAGTAAGCGTTGCACAACTTCAGGATGCAGCCCTGCGCGCGGGGGGTCTAAGACCACCACATCTGGATGTTCTTCTATCTTCATTATCCGTTGTTCAACTTTTCCCTTCAGGAATTCGACGTGACCTATTGCGTGATTATTAACGGCATTTTGAATCGCGTTTTCAACGGCATATGGATTTTCTTCAATACCCGTTACTTTCTTAGCCTGTGCTGCTAAAGCTAAGGTTAGGGTTCCTATCCCTGAATAAAGATCCCAGACAATTTCTTCTCCGGTCAGAGCGGCCAAACTTAAAACGAGTTTGTAGAGGACATCGGTTTGCTGTGAATTGACTTGCAAAAAAGATAAGGGGGACACCTCAAAGGTCAGATCGAGAATAGTTTGGCTAAAATCTTCGTCACCCCAGATCAGGACTAAACTCCCTTCTTCGTCGGTCCCCCAAACGGAACGTAGTCCTTGCTCGAAAAGAGTCTCAAAGAATTCCGGATTTTCTTCTGCAGAAAGGATTTTCGTTAGGGTTCCTTCTAATAATAGGAGTCCTTCGTTCTTCGTGTTTTCACGGAAGGTCAAGGTATGTATTTCTGGATAACTACCGGCTAAGAATTCTCCCGTCAATCGTATCCAACGATTCATGCGTTCACTTAGGAGGAGGCAATCTTGAAAGTCGACAAGAGCTTGGGATTTTTCCTTGTAGTATCCCAATTGTCCGTCGGATTTACGGTGTAGACGTACCTTGTTTCGATAGCGCCAAGGTTGTTCCATTCCGATCGTGGGTTTGACCTCCACGTTGATTTTTCCGATTCGCTTGAGTGCATCCGCAACCCAGCGTTGCTTCCATAAAAGGGTCTCTTCGTAGGTTGTATGCTGAAGCTGGCATCCTCCGCACTGTTCAAAGACAGTGCAAGGCGGATCGAGACGCAGGGGGGAACGCTTAGTAACCCTCTGAAGATGGGCGCGCTGCCACTTCTTCTTAGCTTCATATACTGCTATTTCCCCAATTTCTCCAGGCAACAGTCCCGGCACGAAGGTTGCAATACCGTTTTGATACCCTATCCCTGAGCCATCTGTGATGAGACGCAAACACTCAATTTCGGACGTCTCACCCAAAAGATTGTGATTCAATTTATTGTTCATGATATCTCCTTCTTATGTTCACTGCCCTGAATCCAGCCATTAATAGCGCTGAATCCACAGGGCAACTGCCATTAAAATATTCCAAGTCCCATGGGCTACTATAGCCGGCCAAATACTGGAAGAACGCTCGTATAACCAAGTGAGCACGACTCCACCAATAAATAAGGGTATGAAGCGCACCATTTCTAAATGCAATGTGGCAAAGAAGATTCCTGCGAGCAAAATTCCTTTACCTTTTCCAAAGGCCTGACGAAGCGGTGGATACATTAGGCCACGAAAAAGCATCTCTTCCTTAATCGGAGCAATAACTCCTCCTAAGATCGTGAGAAGTGCAAATTCCCATGAATAGTTTGCCCCTTTTATTGCCACGGTAAAACTCTGAGGAGCCGGTGTTCCTAGTAATTTTGTCAATAGGTTTCCTAAGAGACCGATGCCCACAAATAATAATACTCCTACAATAAATCCCAAGACCAGGAATTTTTTTTGAGGTTTAACAAACCCTAGGTCTGTAAACGGCCGACGGATAATCTTCAGAAATAGTCCAATTACGATTAAGTAGACAAAGGCATCTCCTAAGCCAACCCCGATAAAGTTAAGTACCCCGCGAACAGAATCTAATTCCTTAGGAGTCTCCAACCATCCGAGGGGAAATTCAATTAACGTCACAATCGACACTACCAGCAACCCTTGCCATATATTCCAAACTGGTTGACGCGGCGGTATCCTTAGGTCGATTTTTTTGCCCATTGTAATCATCTCCTCTATCTTCCAAACTGTCTATCGTCTATTAAGTATATCTTCTTATCCCTTATCAATTCTAACGGTAAGCTAAAGCATTGTCCAATATTAATAAAAAGATGGGTCAAAAAGTCCAGAAAAGCCAATGCCCAAAAGAAAAAGGTAGGTGAATTATTTGCTAATTCGCCTACCTTGTTTACCTGTAATTTTTCCCATACGTAACTTATCCCATACGAACTTATCCCACGAAGATTCAATGTCAACTATAGTTGAACAAGTTTACTGACAACAAGGATCAAGTTTATATCAAATAATTAACGTTCCACTATAAGCGCGATACCCTGACCTCCACCGATACACAACGTAGCTAAGCCACGGTGCGCTTTGCTACGCTTCATTTCATGAAGTAATGAAACAAGAATTCGGGTTCCTGAAGCACCTACCGGATGCCCCAAAGCAATCGCTCCTCCGTTGATATTCGTTTTTTCCATATCAAGTTCTAAGTCTCTAGCCACTTTCAAGGTTTGTGAAGCAAATGCTTCGTTGGCTTCCACGAGATCAATATCTTCGATACTTAAGCCAGCTTTTTCTAAGGCTTTTCGGGTTGCAGGGATAGGACCTGTGCCCATAATCAGGGGATCCACGCCCGCGGAGGCCCAGGAGGTAATTGTTGCCAAAGGAGTCAAGCCAAGTTGCTCTGCTTTCTCCTTGGCCATGACGACTAGAGCAGCTGCCCCGTCATTAATCCCCGAAGCATTGGCAGCCGTTACAGTTCCATCCTTTTTAAATGCGGACCGTAGTTTTGCGACGCCATCATAGGTTGCTCCAAAACGAGGAAATTCGTCTTGGAAGACTACGACCGGATCCCCTTTACGTTGAGGAATGGACACGGGTACGATTTCCTCAGAAAACTTACCAGCTTTAATAGCAGCCTCAGCACGATTTTGGCTAACCACTGAGTAATTATCTTGATCCTCACGAGAAATCCCGAACTGCTCAGCAATATTTTCTGCCGTTATACCCATGTGAACGTTGTTAAATGCATCAGTCAATCCATCTTGAATCATAGAATCGACCATGGTATCATTGCCCATCCTATATCCTGTACGGGCCTTGGGAAGTAAATAGGGAGCTAAGGACATGCTCTCCATTCCACCTGCAACCACAATATCTGCATCTCCCACCATAATACTCTGAGCGGCACAAACAATCGATTTAAGTCCGGATCCACATACTTTATTTAGCGTCCAAGAAGGCACTTCCTGGGGAATCCCTGCTTTTATGGCCGCTTGACGAGCGGGATTCTGGCCTAGACCAGCCTGAAGTACGTTCCCTAAAATAACCTCGTCAACTTGATCTGCAGTAATTCCAGCTCTTTGGATTGCTTCCTTTAGAACAAGTGCTCCTAACTCCGCAGCAGATATTTGCCCTAATGCACCACAAAAAGAACCTACCGGAGTACGCACTGCGCTGACGATAACAACCTCTCTCATTATATTTTTATCTCCTTTCTATTTAGCTAATTCTTAGGCTGTAGCAATTTCTTTTTATCCAGTTTCAAGACCCCCTCTTGTTGTCAAGCGGGGGCTCGTAAACGTTAATACCTTCATACTACCATAACAAACATAACAAACATAACAAACATAACAAACATAACAAACATAACAAGCAAATACTTTTCTTTTGCTTGTTATATAGCAAAGCACAAAATGTACTTCGTACTTCACAATTCTAAATTCATAGAATGTGAAGCTCTATCACCGTATTAATCTTTAAGAATATGACTACTGATTACAATGCGTTGAATCTCACTGGTTCCTTCGTAAATCTCCGTAATTTTCGCGTCCCGCATCATGCGCTCCACGGGATATTCACGGGTATATCCATATCCGCCATGGAGCTGTACTGCCATGGTAGTTACTGCCATCGCTGTCTCGGAAGCGAATAGCTTCGCCATTGCGGATGCCTTGCCAACGGGTCTATGTTCAGATGCCAGGTAAGCAGATTGATAGACGAGCAGTCGTGCAGCCTCAATTTGGGTAGCCATATCCGCCAACTTAAATTGTGTATTCTGAAAAGCAGAGATGGGTTTGCCAAACTGCTCTCTTGCTTTGGTATACTTTAGGGCCTGTTCATAGGCGCCTTGAGCAATCCCTAAGGCTTGAGAGGCTATGCCGATTCTGCCATAATCAAGGGTCTGCATCGCGATTTTAAACCCCTGTCCCTCTGCTCCAAGTAAATTTTCAGCGGGAACCCGAACATCTTCGAACACTAATTCATAGGTGGCTGAGGAACGAATCCCCATCTTTTTCTCTTTTTTACCAAAGCTGAAGCCAGGCATTCCTTTTTCAAGGATAAAGGCGGCAATTCCTTTATTTCCTTTGCTCTTATCCATCTGAGCTGTAACGACATATACATCTGCATAATTGGCATTAGTTATAAAGATTTTACTACCATTCAAAACGTAGTCATTGCCATCTCGAACCGCCGTTGTTCGTGTCCCTGAAGCATCTGAACCTGCCATGGGCTCGGTCAAACCGAACGCTCCGAGTTTTGCGCCAGTAGCTAGCGGAGTCAAGTATTTCAGCTTTTGCTCTTCAGTTCCAAACATTGCGATCGGATTGGCACATAAGCTTGCGTGGGCAGAAATTGTGACCCCGACAGAGGCATCGACCCGAGATAGTTCTTCGACTGTGATAGCATAAGAGATGTAGTCAGCCCCGACCCCACCATACTCTTCTGGGAAAGTAACCCCAGCTAAGCCGAGTTCTCCACATTTTTTCCATATCTCGACTGAAAATTCTTCCGTCTCATCCCGTTCTTCTGCACCTGGTGCGCACTCCTTCTCTGCAAAATCACGCACCATTTTCCGCATCATGATATGATCTTGGGTTAAATCAAAGATCATTCCAATCCATCCTCTCGTTTGCCAATCCTTTTCTTCGGATTCACATTTTATCCAATCGTAAGACTCCCACTTCTACAAGTGGGAGTGGTACCCCCGGCTCCGCTTCGGTGGGGGTAGAGTCCCCCACCGAAGACTCGATGTTCAACTTTAGTTGAACGAGTTCACTGATATTACTTTCCTTCAAACACGGGTTTGCGTTTTTCTAAAAAGGCCGTACATCCTTCTTTTTGATCTTGGGTACTACAGGTTAGACCGAAAACTTCTGCTTCGTAGGCTTGTGCGCTGTCTAAGTCCATATTCATGCCCCGCTGAATTGCACTTTTACTGAGCTGTACAGCTGCAGGTGCTCGTCCTGCGATACGATTGGCAAGCTTTAGTGCTTCTTCCTTGAGGGTCTCTAATGGATAGATTCGATTGACTAAGCCTATTCGATATGCTTCGTTGGCATCAATGATATCTCCGCTAAAGAGTAATTCACTGGCGATTCCTGTGCCGACTAAGCGAGGTAAGCGCTGGGTGCCCCCAAATCCGGCGGTCAGCCCTAAGGTAACTTCTGGTTGGCCAAACTTAGCATTTTCACTGGCAATCCTCAGATCGCAGGCCATGGCTAGCTCGCACCCTCCCCCTAAGGCAAATCCGTTGATGGCAGCGATTACGGGCTGGGGCATCAGCTCAAGTTTGCGGAAGGTAGCATGCCCTAATTGGGCAAACCGCCTACCTTCTAAGGCGTTAAAGTCTTTCATCTGGGATATGTCGGCTCCTGCTACAAAGGCCTTTTCTCCACTGCCTGTGAGGACTACGACTTTGACACTGGAATCCCTCCCCAACTCATCGAGCACGGTGGACAGTTCCGATAATGTGTCACTATTGAGAGCATTTAGGGCTTTGGGTCGATTGATGGTCAGAATGGCGACTGCACCGTTCTGTTCGAGTAATAGGTTTGTATACTCCACTTATATCCTCCTCTTTGATCCTGTCTCTGTCTCGTGACTTGGACCTTCTTAATGGACAGGATCTTTTTTTATTCACCGTAATTGTAAAAGCCTCGTCCAGATTTACGTCCCAACCAACCCGCTTTAACGTATTTACGAAGTAACGGGCAGGGTCGATACTTATCGCCGAGACCTTCATGGAGAACTTCTGTAATAGATAGCACAGTGTCCAGTCCGATTAAATCTGCTAAAGCCAATGGCCCCATGGGGTGATTCATGCCTAATTTCATGACATTATCAATCGCTTCAACTGTAGCTATGCCCTCGTATAGGGTAAAAATGGCTTCATTAAGCATGGGAATTAAGATACGATTCGCGACAAATCCGGGAGCATCATTAACTTCCACAGGTGTTTTGCCCATTGCCAGGCTTAAGGTCTCAACCGTTTTATAGACTTCGTCGCTGGTGGCCAAACCACGAATCACCTCGACAAGCTTCATCACAGGAACGGGATTCATAAAATGCATTCCAATCACTCGATCCGGACGTTTAGTAAATGCTGCTATCTCAGTGATCGGCAATGAGGAGGTATTGGTCGAAAGTATCGTGTGCTCAGGGCAAATGGCGTCGAGTTGAGAGAACACTTGGGCTTTGATGGCCATATTCTCTACCGCGGCTTCGATGACTAAATCGACCACAGCGGCATCTTGCAAGGAGGTCGATTTTGTGATACGACTTAAGATGATTTCCATATCCTCCGCCGTCAATTTTCCTTTTTCGACACTGCGCTTGAGATTTTTCTGGATTATGCCGAAACCCCTCATGATAAATTCATCCTTAATGTCATTTAAAATCACAGAGTAGCCTGCTTGAGCGGCGACTTGGGCGATTCCGCCCCCCATTTGTCCCGCACCTATAACCATAATTGTTTTCATAACTTATTCCTCCATTTTCGTCTCTCATTTTCTCAAATGCTTCGCAATAACAACCCTCTGAATCTGGTTAGTTCCCTCGTAAATTTGGGTGATCTTGGCATCCCGCATATAGCGTTCAACTTTATACTCTTTACAATACCCATACCCCCCGAAAATTTGCACAGCATCGGCCGTCACCTTGACTGCGGTATCACTGGCAAACATTTTAGCCATCGAGGCTTGTTTAGCATAGGGAAGCCCGGCCATTCGAAGTGAAGCCGCCTGATAAACTAGTAGCTTCGACGCTTCAATTTGAGTTGCCATATCGGCAAGCATGAATTGAATCCCTTGAAAGTTGCCAATGGGTTGTTTAAACTGTATTCGTTCTTGTGAATAAGCGAGTGCTGCTTCAAACGCCGCCTCGGCGATTCCCAAGGCTTGGGCACCAATTCCGATCCGTCCACCATCCAGTAGAGACATCGCAACTTTGAAGCCTTGCCCTTCTGCTCCCAGAAGGTTTCCCACTGGCACCCTAGCGTCTTCAAAGATCAATTCACAAGTTGCGGAGCCATTCAGTCCCATCTTCTCTTCCTTTTTCCCAACTTTAAAGCCAGGCGTATCTTTATCCACCAGAAAAGCAGTGACCCCATGGGGCCCTTTTGCTCGATCTGTGGAGGCCATAACTAAATATACATCTGCATAACCGGCGTTGGTGATAAAGCGTTTTGTTCCATTCAGGATGTAATGGTCTCCTTGACGTACTGCCATGGTTTTTAAGCTCGACGCATCTGAGCCAGCATTGGCCTCTGTTAACGCAAACGCCCCGATAAATTGTCCACTAGCCAGCTTAGGCAAATAGTATTGTTTTTGCATTTCTGTCCCAAAATAAAGAATAGGGAACGTTCCCACTGATGTATGAACTGCTAAAATCACCGCTGTCGAAGCGCATCCCTTAGCAATTTCTTCGATCGCTATAATATAGGACAAGAAGTCTGAGCCAGCACCGCCGTATTCCTCAGGGATAGGAATTCCCATGAGTCCGAGTTCACCCATCTTCCGAAGGGTCTCTAAAGGATACTCATGCGTCTCATCGGTTAGCATTGCTACCGGAATGATTTCATCTTGGACAAAATCTCGGACCATCTTCTGCATCATCAGTTGGTCCTGGTTCAACTGAAAGTCCATCCAGTTTTTCCTCCTTCGATTTCTACACCTTTGCCCTTTTAAGCTCCGTATATCTCAAGCATGATAGCATCGCCCTGCGCTGCTCCACTACAGATTGCAGCAATCCCAATTCCTCCACCACGACGACGCAACTCATAAATCAAGGTCATAATAACTCTCGCTCCACTCGCCCCGATCGGATGCCCTAGGGCAATAGCCCCACCATTGACGTTGACCTTAGAGGGATCCCACTTAGCAATCTTTTGACTCGTTAACGCGACCGCTGCAAAGGCTTCATTGGCTTCTATTAAGTCAACATCCTGAATAGTCATTCCTTTTTGTTTGAGAAGTTTATTAATTGCCAAGCCCGGCGTTGTGGCGATATAGGCTGGTTCTTGGGCTACGCTGGCATGCCCAAGAATTGTTGCCAGTGGCTTTTTACCCATTTCACGGGCCTTTTCCTCACTCATCAGGACCATCGCCCCTGCCCCATCATTAACACCCGGTGCATTTCCTGCTGTAACTGTTCCATCTTTGACAAAAATAGGTGGTAATGAGTTGAGCTTTGCCAGAGTGGTATCCCGACGCGGCCCTTCATCGACTGTAAACCAAAGAGAGTCTCCTTTTCTCTGTGGGATTTCCAATGGAGCGATCTCCTCGGCAAACTTGCCCTCTTCGATGGCCTTAGACGCTAATTGTTGAGAACGAAACGCAAAGGCATCCTGATCTTCACGTGAAACTCCATACTCTTTGGCCACTGTCGAACCGTGAACAGCCATATGAACATTATGAAAAGCGCACCACAATCCATCATTGACCATCAAGTCCAGAAGACTATCATTTCCCATCCGATAACCAAAGCGGGCTTTTTTTAAGGCAAACGGAGCATTTGACATGCTCTCCATTCCTCCAGCAATAATGACATCGGCATCTCCAGCACGGATGATAGTTTCGCCTAAGCTTACTGCGCGCATCCCTGAGGCACAAACTTTATTGATTGTCTCGGAGGTGACCTCCACAGGAAGTCCTGCTTTAATACTCGCTTGACGCGAGGGCACTTGCCCTACCCCACCTTGGATAACCATCCCCATTAGGACATTATCGATAATGTCCCCGGGAAGGTCTGCTCGTTTAAGAGCCTCCCGAATTACATGTGCTCCCAAGTCAACCGCGGCAATATCCTTAAGACTCCCGCCCATCGTGCCAAAAGGGGTCCTTGCGGCACTCACAATCACTGCTCTGGTCATTAAATCTCTCCTTCACTTCTATATTCCTAAAGTAAGTTCATATTTTTAGCAGCTTCCGTTAGCTCGCCGCGGAAATCTGGGTGAGCAATAGCAATCAATGCTTGCGTTCGTTGCTTAGCAGATTTCCCCCGCAACTGGGCTACACCATACTCCGTAACGACGTAGTTTACATCATTTTTCGAAGTTGTAACTGCAGAACCCGGTGTTAGGGTCGGGGTGATCCGCGAAATTTTTCCATCCTTCGCGGTGGCAGGTAGCACAATAAAGGATTTTCCACCTTTAGAACGATTTGCTGCCCTCACGAAGTCTGATTGTCCTCCAGTTCCACTGTAAGGTGTGCTTCCCATGCTCTCCGAGCAACATTGGCCTAGGAAATCTACTTGCACTGAAGCATTAATTGTGATTAAATTGTCGTTCTGTCCCGCAAGAAATGGATCATTCGTATAGTCGACCGGATGCATCTCCAGCTGCGGATTGCGGTGCATAAAGTCATAGAGACGCTTTGTACCCAGTGCAAAGGTTGCTATGAATTTACCTGGTAAATAATTCTTACTTTGGTTCGTAACTGCGCCACTTTCAATCAGGGTCAAGATCCCATCCCCAACCATTTCTGTATGAATGCCTAGATCATGTTTATGGGTGAGTTGCATTACGACAGCGTCTGGAATAGCCCCAAAACCGATCTGAATTGTTGAACCGTCGTCAATTAGGTCTGCCACGTATTTACCGATTGCTTCCTGAACCGGGCCAATTTTAGGGAGCCCGACTTCTGTTAGAGGTGTGTTATCTTCGACAATGGCTGAAACCTGAGAGACATGAACTAAGCAATTTCCATTCGCAAATGGAACGTTGGGATTAACCTCCAACACAACAGTCCGGGCTTTCTTAATCGCTGCCATCGTATAATCCGTTGCTAAACTGATCGAAAAATAACCATGTTCATCCATCGGTGAGGCAAGCGAAAAGACAGTATCCGATGGAAAGAGTCCATCTTCAAACAACCTTGGCATTTCGCTAAAATAACTGGGAATGTAATCGATCCAGCCTTGCTGACCCCCCGCTCGTGTAGCGCCTCCGAAGAAGAATGCCACATGGCGGATATGGTCGACTGTTTCAGGATCAATATACCCGAACTTCCTTAACGGAAGAATCTGATATACTCTCACGTCATGATACTCCCGACGATGCTCTGATAAAGCCGTCAAAAGAGCCGGTGGTTCACCAACTCCTGTTGGTACGACAAGACAATCTCCATCTTGGACAAGCTTAATACCCTCGACTGCTGTGCAAAGTTTTTCTTGGTAAAGTTCTTTATAATTCGGCATTTTACCTCACCCAATCTTTAGTTTTTTGATAATAGTGTTTACTACGTTTAGCTCTGTTGGGCCTGGGTATGGTTTCAATGATTATGCCAGGCCCATACACTTTATTAAAGTTCCTAAATTCCGAATGCACTGAATTATCTTGCAAATGTTATGCCAAGGATTTCTACCCTTGTTTATAATGATCAAATTATGGGATCCATAAGGGCTGCAGCCCTTATGGATCCCATAAATACCATAATTCCCAGGCTGTACACTAAAGTTTACACTTTTAAGTACTTAACTCGCGGCCTTCTTCTTTATCCTCACATTTAAGCACATGTCTACCATTGGATACATGTACTTAAATGTTTACATATCAAATGACACTTTATTTTCGGAACCTGCATAATGTCGTAGAGTTAATATATGTCAAGTTTTTTCAATTTCTTGTATAAACCAGCCCGGGACAAGCCTAAATTTTTTGCAGCTTGGGCTTTATTCCCGTTTGCAGTATCCAGCGCATAGATAATAGCTTCTCTTTCCACTCCAGCAAGAATATTCTCCAGCGATCCTCCGTCAAAAGGACGCGTTTCCTGACCAGAAAGTAGTTGTAAATAAGTCGGTAGATGTTTAAGCTGGATTTGTGAGCCGTCAATCATATTAAAGGCCCGTTCAATAACATTTTCAAGTTCTCGGATATTACCTGGCCAGCGATGATTCATCAGGACGTTTTGCGTTTCTATTGATAGATCCGTCACGCTTTGCGCGAACTGGAAATTAAATTTCTTTATAAAAGTTCGAATCAAACTTTCAATGTCATCCTTCCTTTCTCTTAAAGGAGGAATGGTTAAGGTCACTACGTTTAAGCGGTAATATAGGTCTTCGCGAAATTGCTTGTCGCGAATCATCGCTTCTAGATCACGGTTAGTCGCTGCAACCAAACGCACGTCTACTTTGCGAGGTTTGTTACTTCCTAAGCGCTCAATTTCTCGCTCCTGGATAACACGCAACAACTTAACTTGCATGCCCATTCCCATATCTCCGATTTCGTCAAGGAAGAGGGTTCCTCCGTCAGCCAGTTCAATTTTTCCAATTTTCCCCCCTTTAGAGGCTCCGGTAAAGGCCCCTTCTACATACCCGAACAATTCTGACTCGAGTAGGTTTTCAGGAACAGCCGCACAGTTCACCTTTATATAAGCACCTTGACAGCGTGTACTTTCCGAATGAAGTAGTTGCGCAAATAATTCTTTTCCAGTCCCGCTTTCTCCCCTTAAGAGCACTGTAGAGCCTGATTTAGCTACCCGCTTGGCAGTTTGTACCAATGAAGCCATGGTCTGATTTTTCCCTTTTAAGAGTTCTAGTGCGGAACTATTATTTTTCAGAATCGTTTTTTTATAATAATCTAGTTCGTTACGCAGTAAATCAACTTTTTTCGTTAAGGCAAAGAGTTCATTCACATCTTTAAAAATTACTTCTCCCAGAGCTCCTACAACTTTACCATCCTGAATAATCGGGATTCTGTTGGCAATAACTTCATGACCGTTTAAGTCATCATGGACATATCCAAACACAGGTTGACCTGTTTCAAGAACTTGTATAAATTTCGGATTCTTATAAACTTCCATAATATGTTTACCCATTAAATCTTTAGGAGACTTATTGAAAAAGTTAGCAAATGCCCTGTTCGTCATAGTGATAGTTCCTTCTTTATTAACTACGATAAGCCCATTATTGGACGTGTTAAGAACGACCTCGAGCGTGCGTTGAAGCTCCTTAGTCTTCTCGTGCTCGATAACTAAATTGTCAAGGAAATTTTGAAGAATCGTTATGTCCTGGAATACAGCGACGGCTCCGACAAGTTCACCATGACTATAGATTGGGGTACGATTACTTAAAAAGATAGTATTATTAACCTTCAACTGCTGTCCTAACTCAGCAACTCCAGTTTCCAATACTCGGAGTAGCCCAGTTTGAGGGAAATGGGAGGTGATGGACTGCCCTAAAAGATCTCGTTCGGGCTTTTCTAATATATTAAGTACTGCGTCATTTGAGTATATAATTCGTCCTTGGGGGTCAATGGCAATGATCGCGTTATTTGTATTGTCTAGTATTTCATCAAGGGTGATCAAACAGCATCGTTCATCCATTAACATCACCAGACCTCCTGAAATTTGTTGTTAATTGAATTATTCGACTAAGATGAGATTAATCCCTTTTTTAACAGTAAATTATGCCATAGAGTTATTGAATACAGTAGTATGTAAAGAAAACTTGGCTAGCGCTATGCTTTCCGGCGCTGACCACGCCTGGTCAAGTGTCTGATAGTTGCACAAAGAATAATGCACAAGGAACTTTTCATACGACGAAGTTCCTTGTGCTTATTCCTCTTTAAACCCAAAGATTTTTTAAAGTAAATTCATCTTCTTGGCCGCTTCCGTTAGCTCGCCGCGGAAATCTGGGTGAGCAATAGCAATCAATGCTTGCGTTCGTTGCTTAACAGATTTCCCCCGCAACTGGGCTACACCATACTCCGTAACGACGTAGTTTACATCATTTTTCGAAGTTGTAACTGCAGAACCCGGTGTTAGGGTCGGGGTGATCCGCGAAATTTTTCCATCCTTCGCGGTGGCAGGTAGCACAATAAAGGATTTTCCACCTTTAGAACGATTTGCTGCCCTCACGAAGTCTGATTGTCCTCCAGTTCCACTGTAAGGTGTGCTTCCCATGCTCTCCGAGCAACATTGGCCTAGGAAATCTACTTGCACTGAAGCATTAATTGTGATTAAATTGTCGTTCTGTCCCGCAAGAAATGGATCATTCGTATAGTCGACCGGATGCATCTCCAGCTGCGGATTGCGGTGCATAAAGTCATAGAGACGCTTTGTACCCAGTGCAAAGGTTGCTATGAATTTACCTGGTAAATAATTCTTACTTTGGTTCGTAACTGCGCCACTTTCAATCAGGGTCAAGATCCCATCCCCAACCATTTCTGTATGAATGCCTAGATCATGTTTATGGGTGAGTTGCATTACGACAGCGTCTGGAATAGCCCCAAAACCGATCTGAATTGTTGAACCGTCGTCAATTAGGTCTGCCACGTATTTACCGATTGCTTCCTGAACCGGGCCAATTTTAGGGAGCCCGACTTCTGTTAGAGGTGTGTTATCTTCGACAATGGCTGAAACCTGAGAGACATGAACTAAGCAATTTCCATTCGCAAATGGAACGTTGGGATTAACCTCCAACACAACAGTCCGGGCTTTCTTAATCGCTGCCATCGTATAATCCGTTGCTAAACTGATGGAAAAATAACCATGTTCATCCATCGGTGAGGCAAGCGAAAAGACAGTATCCGATGGAAAGAGTCCATCTTCAAACAACCTTGGCATTTCGCTAAAATAACTGGGAATGTAATCGATCCAGCCTTGCTGACCCCCCGCTCGTGTAGCGCCTCCGAAGAAGAATGCCACATGGCGGATATGGTCGACTGTTTCAGGATCAATATACCCGAACTTCCTTAACGGAAGAATCTGATATACTCTCACGTCATGATACTCCCGACGATGCTCTGATAAAGCCGTCAAAAGAGCCGGTGGTTCACCAACTCCTGTTGGTACGACAAGACAATCTCCATCTTGGACAAGCTTAATACCCTCGACTGCTGTGCAAAGTTTCTTTTGGTAAAGTTCTGTAAAATTAGGCAATTTTCTCTCACCTCAAAACATTCTTTAATAATTTACTTCCTGCCCAGAGGAAACAAACTCCCTCGATAACTCTAAAATTATTACAATCACATTAAAGCTACGACGTATTTAACAGCTTATTTACTCACGCTTGTAGCAGCCTTTAATTCACCGTTATTATCAAGTGGTGGTTTAGTAATGAAGGCAATGCCCAAACCAACTAAACTGGCAACTCCACCGATGAGGAAGGCGCTTTTAAAATTACCCGTTGCATCTTTGGCCATCGCTGAAACTATCGGAGCACCAACCGCTGAAGCACTGAAGAATAAGAGTACTAAACCATAATTTACACCTAGGTGCTTCGCACCAAAGAAGTCAGCAACCGTAGCTGGCATGGTACCTAAAAAACCACCGTAACAGAAGGCGACGATACCAATGCCTACCAGTGATATGAAACCTTGCAGTTGGTTGAGGAAGAGCATGGTAACACCAGAGACAAATAATAGCACCATCAGAGTACGTACACGACCCATCCTATCCGCAGCAGCGCCCCAAAGAAAGCGTCCCGAGGCATTCCCAATGGAGATCAGCATGATTGCAAACGTTGCCGCATAGTCAGAAAGACCTGCTTGAAGCGCCAGAATCTTACCAAAAGGTATCACCATTAAACCCGAGATACAACCAATCAAAAGGATCATAGAGAGCATATAAAATTGAGGAGTTGCCAACATTTCCTTGGGTGAATAATTCCGAGTCACGATTGCAGCCTTAGTACCAGCAACCGGCGGAGTCCAACCAAATGGTT
>LADV01000069.1 GCA_000961805.1 Peptococcaceae bacterium BRH_c23
CCGCAATGTTAATCCGCGATTGCTTAACTCCTTCTCCAAATTGCTCCAGATTACGCCAGGTTCAACCGTAGCCGTCATGTTTTCCGTATTGATATCTAGGATCTTGTTCATTCTGACGAAGTCCACAACAATTCCGGCCTTTACTGGAACACTGCCCCCAAACCCTGCAGTTCCTGCACCTCTGGGTACAACGGGAATCTTTTCTTCCTTAGCAAGTTTGGCAAGTGCTATAACGTCGTTCACACTTGTGGGTTGAACAACGCCATCCGGAGTACACCCAATCATTGCCCGAATTTGTTCAGGCATGATCCCCATATCATGAGAGTAAACCACTCTTTCAACTCTATTAAAGCGCACACGATCACTAAATATCTCTTGAAGTTTAGACATCTGAACCGTCGTTAGATTTTGCTTCACTTTATTGTTCTCCTTTCAATTTGCAGCACTACCATACGAGTTTAATAAATTTGCACAAATACTTAATAAATGTTCAAAAAAATAATAGCTAATTCTCAACAAGTGCTTATTTCCACCAATCTACCCCTTCCTTTAACACCCCATTTTTAAACCATTAGTTCAAATTAAATGAACTTATTTTTAATGATTGCCAACTATTTCGACATCATTTCTTTGATTCCTGCCCGCTAATTAAATAAATTTATGTTTTTCATCTCTGCCGATACAAAAAAAATAGACCTCCCGAGTTAGGAACTCAAGAGGAAATAAATTCTCATGTCGATTGAGCGGATTAGAGGAAGTGCTTAATCCAAAAGTGATCGATTCCGTTTATAGAACTGAATATAATTAAGAATAAATTTTAAATCTCCCGCTCCCAAATCCCTAACTGCCCGGAGGACTGATTGTACCCTTGGATCTCCCAAGAGAGACAAGACATCAGTATTTAACGAGGCGACTAGGTTATCTACATCTTCTTGTTCTAAGAGAAAATAACAAACCGATACTCCCAAAGCCTTAGCTACATTTTCTAATGTATCTAAAGATGGCTCAGCCTGATTATTCTCAATCTGACTAACCATTGCAGGAGTTATTTCTGCCCGATCTGCCAAAGCAACTCCAGTAAGCCCTTGTTTTTCCCGTTCACGACGTACACGTTCCCCCATCGAAAGCGCATCTGCCGATTTCTCCAAAAAATATCGCACTGTGACACTCAAAGCCTCACCCAAACGGTCTAACGTCTCTAAGTCAGGTTCCTCTGTCCCCTCTTCATAGGCCTGAATGCGTTCTGGCGAAATTCCCGATAGTTCACTGAGTTCTTCAATCGTTAAGCTTCGTCCCCTGCGAATAAAGCTTATTTTTTCGCCGCATACCTTTTCCGTACCAATCTCAAATAGATAGGTGGGAGAAATATTTAAGACGTCGGAAAGTTTCTTCACCATTGCTACCGATGGCTTCTTTACCCCTCGCTCAACTGCACTCAAAAACGAACAAGAGACTCCCAACTGATCTGAAAGCACTTGAAGTGTGAACCCTCTTTGTTTGCGAAAATCCCGGATCATTGTTCCTAAAGCCATATTTCATCCGCCTTATTTTAATTAGAATCAACCTTTATTCGTGTTGATTAAGTAGCCCCTTAAAAAAGATATCTCATTTAATATAGCATAAGTCCAATAAACGTGTATAGCCCTATCACGATCAGTGATAGGGCCGTAACCAATATTTGCTCTATCCCACTTAGGTGGAAGGTCTATTAGGCTTAACTTACAGCTTGGTTTTATGACAACTGGTACAGTTAGGGCGATCTAGATGCTTTGTTATCTTTGCACCGTTAGCCCCGCTTTCATGACAGGACTTATAGTCCATGTCTTGGGTAACCTCATGAGGAATGGCAGGACTTTTAGATACCCTTTAGCTAAGCCAGTTCACTTTCTCGCAATACTCCTTGGCAAAGTCAGAACAGCGGCAGAAATAAGGACAATAACAATCATACCCACACTACTCCACTGTCCCGAAGTCCAATTGAATAGATAGCGTGCACCATCCCCTCGTAAAAATTCTAATCCGAACCGCCCTAGTGAATAGAGTACAATATAGGTTAAAAAGAGGATGCCCCTCGGCAATTTGCGCCAACGCGAAAGGATTATGATCAGCGCAAAAACAACCATGTCCCATTGCCCTTCCCATACTTCTGCCGGCCATAAAGGTTGGCTGCCATAGGCATCATATGCTGGAGTTCCCGAGGGATAAACCAAACCAAAACCTTGATTAGTCGGGCTACCATAGGCATCCCCATTAAGAAAGCAAGCAATTCTTCCGATCCCCTGCCCTAAGATAATCCCAGGAGCGGCAATATCAGCCATTCTCCAAAAATCAAGCTGATGCTTACGAGTATAGATCCATCCTACAATAAAAGCCCCAACCAGACCTCCTTGAATAGCCATACCGCCGTGCCATATCATAAAGCTTTCGGCAAGATGGAGGGAATAATAGTCCCACTCGTAGAAAAAGACCTGCCAAACACGTGCTCCAATAATGGCTCCAATCACAGCAAAGAGAACCAAGTCTAAAAGATGCTGGCGGTATTCCTTCTCAGAAGAGGCTAAATGATAAGCTACCGCTAAACCAATTAATATGGCAATGGCTACCACTAAACCGTAAGATCTTAGAGAAAATCCCCCGATGCTAAATAACGTTTGCAGCAAATCTTGTTCCCCCTCTTTTTAATTCATAGTATTTATACCGGATTAGTATAAATTAATTGTAGGTTTCCATGTCCCTTTTGTCAAGTACACTCTTTATACAAAAATTCCTTGTGCCACAACATACTCATCCAAAAATTCAAGATCCGAATATGCCGTTAGCAGGAGTAACATAAAAGTGGCTAAGGATTTAATCCTCAGCCACCTTTTGGGCTACTACTCATTTACCCTCAATATCCTTTTTCCGGCTTTGATACTCCACCGAATCTATCTCACCACGCGCATATCGTTCACTCAGAATGTCCATTCCACTCTGCTTACCTAGCCCTCCTGTATTAATGCGCGAGTTATTACGACGAAATAGATAGATACCAAGTAAAATAATCCCAATCCAGAAGATGAGCATTCCTATCCCCATCAACCCATATCCACCGCTTCCATAACCACCATATCCACCATATCCACCATATCCCCAACCACCCATCATATTACCCCAGCCACCCATCATATAAATTCCTCCTTTAAACTAATTTTCTGTAAATACAGCCTAGATGCTGACTTCCATAAAGTAAACCTTTGTTATCCCTTTTTAATGGATATTCGCTGCTTTTGGCCCAACAGTTCTTGTTTCCTCTCAAGGTAATCCTCTCTATCAATCTCACCCCGTGCATAGCGTTCATTCAATATATCTTGTACAGTGTGCGTATGAGATTGATGGTTCATGCAGCGTGATTCTTCAAAATTTGATGAATTAAACAAGTAAAAAGCTACGATGACTAATAGGATTAGACCAAACATCATATAAAATCTCCCCTTTTAATTAATAGGTTTGAGATGCCATTGTGTTTCCGTTGGTCATCATACTCCCTCCAGAATTACTCATGAATTCGTTCATTCTATCAAGGTTTTCTTGCCCCATTTGAGCTTTAACCGCCTGATCTGAATTCATAAGCTCTTGCATTTTTTCAACATCCCCTGTTTGCATTGCATTCTGCATCCCCGCTGAATTATGGAGATTTTGCATTTCGTCCGAATTCATAAACTCTTGGTGTTGCTCTGGTGAAAACGTTTGCTGCATGAATCCTTGCATTTGCCCAAACCATCCGCTCCCTTGTTGCAGGGACGTTTCGGCTAAAGCCGGCAAAGCCATGAGCCCTAGGGCTAATGTTGCGGTTCCTAGCACTGCGGTAATTTTCTTACTAATTTTTTTCATTTTGTATATTCCTCCCAATTAATTATTAATTTACTGCTTTTGTTCGTCTGATTTGCTGTTGTTCCATGTCCTTAGTGTAACCCTCGGATACGATTAACTCATGAAAAAGTTGTGAATTTCTTATGAAGAAGGGACCCTGAATGATCAGGATCCCTTCTTCAAATAGTTCGTGACTCCCCTTCCATATCTCGCCTCGTGGACAGCGTTCACGCAGAATATTCAAAGCACTAAGACTTACTATGTGCTTCTATACGAACCTGAGTGGCATTATGGCGGAAGGTCAATAAATCTTAGATTACTCCTTGACTTTATGACAACTGGTACAGTTAGGCCGATCTAAATGTTTTGTTATCTTTGCACCATTAGCCCCGCTTGCATGGCAGGACTTACAGTCCATGTCTTGGGTAACCTCATGAGGAATGGCAGGACTTTTAGCAACTTTTGGTGCTGGTTCTTTGGTTCCGCCACACCCCACCAGAATTACTGTTAAGAAAACCGCCAGGATTAAAAGAAGTCCGCGTTTTTTCATGCGATCTGTGTCAACCTTCCATGTTCTAGTCTTACTCTCCGCTGCGCCAGTTCGCCTATTTCATTGTCATGGGTAACCATGACAATTGTGTGCCCTTCCCTGTGAAGTTCCTGGAATAGCTCAATCACTAATTTTTCATTGTCTTCATCCAAATTTCCTGTCGGTTCATCCGCTAAAATTAACGCAGGATAGTTAATGAGCGCCCGGGCAATGCACACCCTCTGTTGTTCTCCACCGGAAAGTTGGCTAGGCAGGTGTTTGGCACGTTGAGCCAAGCCTACCCGCTCCAGGGCTTTGAGGGCTTCCTGTTCGTCGGTGAGACTATGGTAATACTGGGCTACCATTACATTTTCCAGGGCGGTAAGATGAGGAATAAGGTGAAACTGCTGGAATACCAAACCTATTTTTTCCCTGCGAACCTCGGTTAATTCTTTGTTCGACCGGGCAGTTACCTCAATTCCATCGATTGAAACAGAGCCACTGGTTGGTTTATCCATACACCCAATAATATTAAGCATGGTACTTTTTCCGGAACCGGAGGGACCCATGATGGAAACCCATTCCCCTGGGGCGACGCTTAGATTAAAATCCTTTAAGGCGTGGACATTGCCGTAGGATTTAGTGACATTCTTTAATTCCAAGATGTTCATACGTTTCTCCTTTCTACTCCCCTTTAAGTACCAAGGCTGGTTCAATGTTGGCCGCTGTCCGTACGGGCATGATCACTGCAACCCAGGCTACCAGAACAGATAAGATGATTACCGCTATAAGCACTGAGGGCCTAAACGTAATATAGGCTTTAAATACACTCAGCCCGATAACCTGGGCAATCCCCCATCCCACCAGGGAACCCAGCACCCCGCCAGTCATACCTAGGAGAGCGCTTTCCCCTAAAAACTCACCGGCGATGGCTCGGTTGGTCGCGCCTAGGGCCTTGCGCAGGCCGATTTCCCTTCGCCTTTCCATGACCATTGCCATCATGGTTGTGGAGACACAGAGCAAGGTTGAAGCTAGGATTACGATGACTACTAGGTAAACCAGGGTTCTAATTTTCTCAAGGATAACGCCCTCTGAACGGGCAATTTGCTGGATAGGGTTTGCTTTAATGCCCGGCTCAGACTGGCTAATCGTTTCTGCCAAGGTGATCAACTCTGCAGAATTTCCCATGACGCTTAGATAGGCAGTATGAATTTGCCCTTCTTTGCCCAGAAGTCCTTGGGCTTTTTCTAATTCCAGAAACACCTGATAATCTTCCGTACTGCCGGTGGAAACCATGCCCACTACTTGTAAGCTCTCAGTTTTTCCTGTTTCCTCCGCGGTTATGCTCAGTTTCTGCCCGACGTTTAATTCTAACTGTTCCGCCAGAGCGGAACCTACCACAATCTGGTTATTTTCCCTGGGCCAAGCTCCATCTAAACTCCAGTAAGGACTAACCTTTTGGATCCCAGAAAAGTCTACTCCAACCGCCACGAATCGTTGCTTGTTACCTGTGACGATCCCATATAGGTAGGGAGAATAACCAATTGTTTTTTCTTGGGGCACCTGCTCCAACACTTGGTTTAGTTTTGCTAACTCCAGGGTGCTGCCTTCTTGCTGCTGGGCAGGTACTAGCACCAGATTGGCACCGTAACTGCGCAGTTCTTTGCTCATTTTCAGGGTGATATCATTATAAACACTTAATAATCCAGAAATCACCCCGATGCCCAGTACTAGGGCCAGCAGGGCAATCGCTACACGGGATTTTCGGTTTTTCAGGGCTGCGGTAACCATTCGTAAATACATAGCCTGTTTCGTCATTTTTTAACCCCCATTACCTGCC
>LADV01000278.1 GCA_000961805.1 Peptococcaceae bacterium BRH_c23
AGATCTTTCAATGTCTTATCATACGACAGTGCCAAATCATTGTCAACCTTCGCCAATCTCTTTCGTCCTTCTGTTTCCACCACATTAAGATATACTTCAATCCTACCGCGTTGGTACTTTTCTTGAAGCATTTTACGGATCCGTTCCTCAAAGCTGCTATAGTTGCGCGGGGTCCTTACTACAATCTCCAAAAAACGATGATTAACAGATTTCAGTTCAATAGATACTTGATAACCACTTCCACTTGCCTCTCCTCGGCCAAATCCAGTCATACTATTTGCCATATGTCACCTGGCGAATCAATCAACCAGGTCATTCACCCCCTATTTAATGAAACACTATCTTTAATATGCCTCTAAACTTCTTTCTTATATATTATACCAGATTAGATATATAACCTATAACCTTATAAATTATGAGAACTCAACGGTGCCTTCCTAAAAAATGATAACTCTGCAGAAATTGAATAGTTTAATGAAAAAGTTTTAGGGGGCTGCAGACGAGCAGCCCCCTAAAACTTTTCCCCTCACGAATGGAGGTTTTCCGATGTCTAATTAAGAATCGTAGATATTGGTAGTAATACTAAAATTCAAATTTTCCTAAAGTTTCCCTAATTCGCGTTAATGCCTCCCTAAGTCGTTCCGTACCAATGGTCAAAGATATACGGAAGTAACCCTCACCATATTCTCCATAACCATTGCCAGGGGTAAGTACCACACCGGCTTTATCTAAAACTAACTCGCAGAAAGACGTTGAGGTAAATCCTTTGGGTACTTTAGGCCAAATATAGATTGTCGCCTTCGGCCTTTCCACATTCCACCCTAAGGCAGTCAACCCTTCAATCACTATATCTTGTCGTTCTTGATAGATCTTACAAAGTTCTTGGATTATTTCCTGACTTCCCAAAAGCCCTTTGATGGAAGCTTTTTGTACTGCCTGAAAAACCCCTGAATCAATGTTCGATTTAATACGGCCTAGCGCCTCGATAACCCTTGCATTTCCTGCAGCCCAACCAATCCTCCAACCCGTCATATTGTAGGTTTTTGACATTGAATGGAATTCAATCCCAACGTCTATGGCCCCTGGAACCTCAAGAAAGCTCAAAGGCTTATAGCCTTTAAACGCAATTTCCGAATAAGGCCCATCATGGCAAATAATAATATCGTATTTTTCAGCAAAGGCAATGGCCTTTAAATAGAAGCTTTCATCTGCAACTGCACCAGTAGGGTTATTGGGGTAATTCAAGAACATGAGTTTAGCCTTCTGCGCAACCTCTTCTGGAATCCCCTCTAAATCAGGCAAAAAGCCGTTTTCTTCCTTAAGCGGCATAGTATAAGGAACTCCTCCTGCCAGTAAGGTCCCTACGCCATAGACAGGATACCCAGGATCCGGAATCAAGGCTACATCACCTGGGTTCAAATAACAAAACGCAATGTGCGCAATCCCCTCTTTAGATCCGATGAGAGTAACCACTTCTTTTTTGGGATCAAGGACAATATTTGAGCGTCGTTTATACCACTCCGCCACCGCTTGACGAAACTCCAACATTCCTGCGTAAGATGGATAACGATGATTCTCCGGATTACGCGCTGCTTTTACAAGCTCATCAATGATATGATCTGGGGTTGGAAGATCGGGATCTCCGATGCCAAGACTAATGACATCCACACCTTTTGCCTTCGCATTCGCAATTTTTTCATCAATCCGAGCAAATAAATAAGGAGGCAATGCTTTAATTCGTTGGGCTTCTTCCATAGTACGATAAATCCTCCTACAAACCATTTTCCATTTCAAAATTCATTATTCCATTGGCTCCAACCATTCACCCTTAAACACATACGTCGCTGGGCCGGTCATATAGATGTGATTGTCTAATCCCCATTCAATCAATAAATCTCCCCCCGGTAGATGAACTGTCACTGTGCGTTCTGTCTTTTGATTGAGCACGGCAGCAACTGCAGAAGCGCAAGCACCTGTCCCGCAGGCTAGTGTCGGTCCGGCTCCCCGTTCCCAAACTTTCATGGTCATATCCTGAGGGGAATTGACCTTTATAAACTCGACATTGGTCTTACGTGGAAACAAAGAATGCTTCTCAATCGCCGGGCCAAGACGCTCAAAATCCAGCGTAGCAAGATCCTCCACAAAGATAACACAGTGCGGATTCCCCATAGATACGGCAGTATATTGGAACGTTTTCCCCAACACTTCAAGGGTCTCTCCCACCACAGGTTCCCCTTGTACTAAAACTGGAATGAGGTCTGCCCGCAAAATGGGCTCTCCCATATCTACTCGCACCCCTTGAACCTGAGCATCTTTGATATTTAGATGAATCGTCAAGACACCAGCGAGGGTTTCTACTTTCATTGGATTATGTCTTACAATCCCTTGATCGTATACATATCTCGCGAAACATCGGATGCCATTACCGCACATTTCAGGTTCAGATCCGTCTGAATTAATGATCCGCATCCGGGCATCTGCAACCTTCGAAGGCAGAATTACGACTAATCCGTCTCCTCCTATTCCAAATTGACGGTGACAGAGCTTCTTGGCCAATTCGGGGTAATCCGCATCTCCGTCCAAAGTAACAGAAAAATGGTCCAGGAAAACAAAATCATTTCCCAGACCATGCATTTTTAAGAATTCCACTGTGCTTCCCCCCTCTTGTTTTTCCATCATACGCATTTTCTCTTTAAAAGAATACTACGCAATATGAAGCGGGTCAACCTATTTGAAGCAAGTATACACGAGGAGGGAAAGAGATATACATTATACGTCCTAAATGGTCAACCAACACTTTATAATCACCCAAGTTTTGAGAGAATTCTTTCCGTAAAAGACGATCAGCCTTTGAGTTTATGTTCAGTTAGTTATTCACTGAGTGGATTAAAACACCCTATCCCTTGGCAATAACCACTTTACCTTGCCAACTGAGCTTAATGAACCGAGCAAGTCCAATCAAAACGGACGGTCCACCCGCTACGCATAGAATTAAAATCCATTGCCAACTAACTAACGGTGCGGTCTTAAAGATGGCTTGTAAAGGCTCAAGATAGATTACGCAGAGCTGCATGATAGTAGAGACCATCACCGCTCCTACAAGATAGAGATTTGAGAAGAGGCCTACTTCAAAAATACTACGTTCCTCTGACCGACAATCAAAAACATGGAACAATTGGGAAAACACTAGCGTTGTAAAGGCCATAGTCCGGGCACCCAGCATATTGACCCCCATGAAAAGTGCCACTACAAATACGAATAGAGTTCCTAGGCCAATAAATGTACCTCTGACTGCAATTTTTCTGGCCAACCCCCGCGCAAAAATACTTTCTCCGGGGACCCTTGGTGGACGGTTCATAATACCTGGTTCAGCACCATCTACCCCTAAGGCCATCGCAGGCAACCCGTCAGTAACTAGATTAACCCATAATATTTGAATAGGTAGTAAAGGAAGTGGTAGCCCCACCAGCGTTGCTAAAAACATCGTCAGAACTTCACCCAAATTGCAGGAAAGTAAATAGCGAATAAACTTCCGTATATTGTCGTAGATCCCTCGGCCCTCTTCCACTGCCGCCACAATTGTCGCAAAATTGTCATCACCTAGAACCATCGATGATGCTTCCTTCGTCACATCCGTCCCCGTTTTACCCATCGCTACCCCAATATCCGCCTCTTTGACTGCCGGAGCATCATTAACCCCATCCCCAGTCATAGCCACCACTTGTCCCCGCTTTTTATAGGCACGTACAATTCTGAGTTTATCTTTCGGGGTCACTCGGGCAAATACGGATATATCCATGATTCGCTCACTTAAATTCCGATCAGACGTCTGCTCCAGTTCTGCTCCGGTTATGACACCCCCGCTCGAACCGCGGATAATTCCTAATTCATGAGCGACGGCTTCAGCGGTTAGGCGATGATCTCCCGTGATCATGACGGGTTTAATCCCAGCTTGTCGACAGACTTTAATTGCTTTTACCGCACTGGCTCGCGGTGGATCAATCATTCCTAACAGCCCGACAAAGGTCAAGCCGTGTTCTACGTTCTCATCGAGGGGCTCGGAATCTGATAATGGTTTTTCAGCAACTGCTAGAACTCTGAGAGCATGCCTTGCCATGTCGTCGTTGGCCCGCATGATGTTTTTCTTGCGTTCCGGGGATAGCTCTACAACGCCATGCCCAGTCAGCTCGTTCTGGCAAAGTCGCAACACCATATCAGGCGCCCCTTTGACATAGGCCTTGCGTCCCTGTTTCGTCTGATAAACAACACTCATTCTCTTGCGATCCGAATCAAAGGGCAACTCGCCAATTCGCTCTTGCTTGCGTTCCAAAACCTCTCGCCAGATCCCAGCCTTCGCCGCAGCCACTAAAATAGCGCCTTCAGTCGGATCTCCCTCGATGCCCCAAGGGGCATCCTTTCCTTTGGAACGGAAGAGGCCAGCAACTTGAACTCCCTTCTTTGTCAAGATTGAATTATTGCAAAGTGCTGCGATCTTTAACCCGACGTTGAGGGGATCCCGTTCTTTTTCTGGATTAGCACCCTGGAACTCACCTTTGGGATCGTACCCTTCACCTGAAACTGTAATCTTTCGTCCATCTGAATAGATTAGGCGTACTGTCATTTCATTCTGGGTCAAGGTCCCCGTTTTATCCGAACAAATCACTGTTGCACACCCCAACGTCTCAACAGCTGGCAGTTTCCGAATGATCGCTTGGCGCTTAACCATTCGTTGAACTCCTACTGCCAAAGCAACGGTAACAATAGCCGGCAGACCTTCTGGGATAGCCGCTACAGCCAGGGAAACTCCTGTAAAAAACATCTTATAAAAGTCCTCACCTCTTAAGACCCCTGTAACCACCACAGCAGTACAGACAAGAAAACTGATCAGGACCAACCATTTACCCAGTTCCGCTAAACGCTTCTGCAAAGGGGTTTCTTCATTTTCTACATTTTGGATCATGTCGGCAATGACGCCCATCTCAGTTTCCATCCCAGTCGCTACGACTACCCCTGCCCCTCGACCGTTCACGATAGAAGTCCCCATGTATCCCATATTTTTTCGATCTGCCATGGGGGTCAATTCCTCCTGAAGTGGAAAAATACTTTTGCCCACAGGATGAGATTCCCCCGTCAAAGCTGATTCTTCCACTTGTATGTTGACTGCCTGAATCCAACGCAAATCCGCCGGAATACGATCTCCGGTTTCCAAAAGCACAATATCTCCAGGCACAACATCTGCTGCTGGAATCCGTTGTTCCATACCTTCCCGTAACACTCGCGCCTCTGGAGCCGTGAGGGAGCGCAGCGATTCCATGGAACGCTCCGCGCGAAACTCCTGCACAAAACCTAGAATGGCGTTAATCATTAAAATTGCCAAGATCGTGATGGCATCCGCGATCTCACCTAATAGTCCTGAGACTACAGTGGCCGCTAGTAAAACTAGCACCATAAAATCCTTAAATTGTCCCAGAAACAAAAACACAGGATGCGTCCCTTTTTTTACCGCTAAAACATTCTTTCCAACCTCCTGTAATCGGTTACGAACTTCTTTAAGATTTAACCCTTTTGCCGGATGTACATCCAACGCCTTGGCCACGTCAAGCCAAGGCAGCACATGCCACGCCTGTTGCCGCATGCCCTTTTTCCTCCTTTTGCTTTCTAAACAGTATTAAGGGGACTTACTATTTGTCCCTTTTGTAGTACATGCTTATTCCCTAAAGTATGGAAAAATGCCTCAGTAAAACAAGTG
This sequence comes from Peptococcaceae bacterium BRH_c23, assembly GCA_000961805.1. Next base: position 5,750 of record LADV01000278.1, read on the forward strand.
TGTTATACTAAAAAGTGGATTCTCTATAGAAAGGATGTCATCACATGGCCTTAGACGGTGTTACCCTCGCCTATCTCGTAAATGAACTTGCTCCACAACTCATCGGAGCACGTATCGATAAAATTCATCAACCCGAAAAAGATGAGATTCATCTCCAATTGCGTCAACAGGGATCCAGACGCCTTCTGCTTAGTACCAGTGCCACTTCCCCCCGCTTCCACCTCACTCAAGAAAACAAAAAAAATCCACCTTCTCCCCCCATGTTTTGTATGATTCTCCGCAAACATCTGGAGGGTGGTAAACTCATTGACCTGCACCAAAAAGATCTGGAACGTGTTGTGACCTTTGAAATTCAAAATTACAATGACCGTGGCGATTTAGTTTCGTTGCATCTCCATTTAGAAATTATGGGAAAACACAGTAATCTTATTCTCGTTGACCCAACCACAAATACGATCCTTGACGGACTTAAACGATACTCACATGTCCTAAGCCAATACCGTGAGGTTTTACCCGGTCGCTCTTATCTCTCTCCTCCTTCTCAGGAAAAACAGCCGCCTCTAGCAGAGGAAGAACTCTGGCGAGAGACCCTTTACCAGGAAGATCTAGATCGTTCCATAACCGGTATCCTTCTCGCCCGCTTTGCCGGGATCAGCCCAGAATTGGCCCGTGAAATGGTAATTCAAGCGGGATTGAATCCAGAAATCCTCCTCCACCAGTGCGGTGACATCGATTGTTCACGGCTTTTCCGGGCCTACCGTAAGTTAGGCAATCCTGAGGAGAATCCCGAAATTCAACCCTGCCTTTACTATAATCCCCTACCGGAAACCAAACTCATCGCCTTTAGTTTTACCCCTTTTCAACAATATCAAGAATTAAGAAGGGAAGACGTCCTTTCGATAAATGACGCAGTCCAGATCTTTTATCAGTCAAAATCCAGCAACAACTCGCTTGAATCGAAACGGGGCTCTCTAAGAAAGATTGTCCAAGAAAAACATGCCCATTTCACTAAGAAGCTTAAAATCTATGAGGAGGCTCTACTCAACGCTAATTCAAGCCTCAACTACCAAAAGTGGGGAGAACTGTTGACTGCGAACCTCTACCGCATCCCCCAAGGATCAGTCGAAACCTCTGTGGAAGATTATTTTGATCCCAACCTCACTAGCCTAGTCATTCCGCTCAATCCTCATATCAGTGTCATTGACAACGCCCAGCACTACTACAAACTTTATAACAAAGCAAAAGCCACCTTGCTCAAGACAAAGTCGCTCAAAGAAACCACACTTGATGAAGTTCAATACCTAGCTTCATTGCGAGTCAATTTGGATCAGGCCTCCAGCCTTGCTGAGCTGAATGAAATCCATATCGAACTGGTTGGACAAGGGTATGTGACTGGAAAGCATTTGAAAAGAAGTACCCTGAAACTTAAAAAAGGCCGCCCCCAGGGAAATGCCAAATCTAAAGCAAAATCTCCCAAGGAGGTTCCTCAGCCCCGCGTCTATCGCTCCAGTCAGGGCAAAAGTATCTTTGTCGGTAAAAATAATGCTCAAAACGATTGGCTCTCGTTGCGCAAAGGAAAACCCAATGATCTATGGCTCCATGTCAAGCAAATTCCAGGTTCTCACGTCCTCGTTCCCCTCGAGGATGGAGAAGAATTTCCAGACGACACCACCCTTGAAGAAGCAGCGGCCCTGGCAATCTATTACAGCCAAGCTCGTGGTTCTTCCCAAGTCCCTGTCGACTACACACATGTCAAACAGTTAAAAAAGCCTAACTCAGCTAAACCCGGAATGGTGATCTATGATCTGAACTGGACCTTATACCTGACTCCTAAACCGGAGGTTTTAGAACGGTTACTGGCCAGCGAAGAGATATTAGAATAATTATTTTTACTTCTCCTCTTGCCTTTAGAGCCCTTGGAAGGCATATTTTTGGAAGCCGATAGAGCTTTCCGAGCCCAATCCGATAACAGTTCCTTGTTTTCTAAAATTTCAACAGGAACTTCATAACATGGCATTACCATGGGTTTGTCAGCAAATGGTTGGAAGGGCTCCATTCCGATCTGTTCATAGTCTGACCTATTCGAGTCGTCCACCTTAAAATACAGGACGTCATCTGCAAGTAACCCAAAAATGATACCTTCATAGTAAATACCTGCACCGCCAAACATCTTTTTAACGGTAACCCAACCCAACTGTTCAAGTTGGTCGACGACGTAATCTTTGAAACCTTCATTTACTGCCATCATTAACTCCCTCCACAAATTACGCGATTCAAAAGCCGACAGTATTTGAATAAAATTAAATTATCTCACCTATTCTTAATAATCAAAAACATTACTATTAACGAAAAGTACTTGTTGTTAACCCACTTAATGTTTTGAGTAATGTTACAGGTACTTCTTAAATCCTTGAACCAAATCCAAATCGTAGCCAACAGCCTTATAGAATTGATGTGCTTTCTTTCGATGACCTCCGGAAACGAACATAGTATAATAGCATTTTCTTTTTCGCCCAATTTCCTCTATTTTTTCCATGAGTCGGGTGCCGATTCCTCTTCCACGGCAAGCACTTTTAACTACAACATTTTCAATGACCATAAAAGGTTTGCACTTACCAACTAAATCCAGACAAATAATCCCCATCACTGATCCAACTACTGAGTTGTCCTCTTTGGCGATCAAGACTACATAGTTAGGATTTGCCTCCATCAATTTAAAATTCTCTTTCATTTTCGAAAGATCGGTTCGTTCGTCAAGCAGTTCTTCATAGAGTTGAGCCAATGATTCTAGGTCATCAGCCAATGCGATTTGTAAAGTAAACAATGCTCCGTCCCCCCTCCCTGGTAGGATGTATCTACGAATTTATCATTTCCAAAATAGCATTTTGGCTAACCTCATTTATACTACACCCCCCATTGCAATCTGATCAAATCAATTAAATAGAATCCTTTGATCCAAATTCATAGGATCTTCATATTTCTAAGTTATACTTGTCTTATATATTTTTGGAGGTGACAAAATTTCATGATTGGATTAGCTTTAGCACAATGTATTCAACAATGTGATGCAACTGGTCAACAATTAGCCGGCTGTATTTTGAAAATGTTAGGCATGTAACCAAGCGATGTTTATGTTTATAAGACAGTTGAACCAGATCATGGTTCAACTGTCTTATTATTTAAGCCTAAATAATTTTGATACTCATCCAAATTATTAATTTGAATTTGGGCAACAAAATAACAACTTATAATAAACTCTCCTTTTAGACATTATTCAAATTAATAATTCATAAATCCTTTGAAAATAAATAAGCTCTTTTTGTAAAACCAATTTTTTCATAAAATTTGTGTGCTTTTTCTCGTTGAAATCCCGAATCTAATTCAATCTTCTTACAACCTCTTAATTTTGCTTTATCAAATGCCTTTTTAAGCAACTCTGTTCCAATGCCCCGTCCTCTAAAGGAATCATCTATTATCATTGCATAAACATATGCAATATACCCTTCCTGCCAAAAATTATTGACTATCGCAAAAGAACAGAAACCAATAACTTTCCCGTTTTGCTCCACACAAAGTAACTCATCGCTATCCGATTGTATACCCCGAGAAAAAACAACCATTAAATCATTTATATTCAATTCTTTACCAGGCCAAAGTTGGTTAAAAAGTAATATCACATCATCAAAATCTTCAAGTTTTGAGTTTCTAATAATGATATCCATCTGCTCCCCCTAATGTTTTTTCAATGTTTAGCATAATTACAAATACGATCTTTCCTCATACATTACTGAAGATACCTCTTGACAATACTCCGGTACATATTTGACCTCAGCAAAATTTTTAGACACTAATTCAGTTTCTAGTATTTCGCCACTTTTCCTTCTGACTATCTTGTTTCTCCATATTTCATTTTTTCTGTAATATTTCTCGCCAATCTTAAGAAACTGATGGTCTTTTTCAAAAACATGATATGCAAAATCTAGATCCTGATCGACTCGTAATTCTCCTTCTAAACACTTATCTGAAAGCCAAAGTCTTAATTGGAAAGTGTAAGGAGTACAATTCCTGAACTGATAGTCTATATAGTTGTAAAAGACTGTTGCCCCACTTCCGAACGGCAAAACCCTTCTATGCATCGGGAAACGGATCAAAACTATGATGATAACGTTTCGTAACTATCAAAGGACTATGAATGACCAACCAATGGATTAAATTAGCGATTTGACAGATTCCTCCCCCAATACCAGGCTTTGCTTCTCCACCAGACAATAACATCCCAGGTAGATATCCCTTTCGCTTTGTAGTCAATCCTACTAATTTGCAGAAAGAGAATGTTTCACCAGGTTTTATGAGAATACCATCAATACGCTTTATTGCTATCGCAAGATTTTTGACCTTGTTATACTGCAACTGCATATCTGTGTCACCGAGTTTCCTTATCAGTACTGACTGATGCTTCTTAACTCTGTATGGTAATCTTTCAAGACTTTGTAATGAAGCAAACTTCTTATCCTCGAAACACCATCTTGAGTATCTTACTAATCTTCGAGACCAAACTGATAAGAAATATAATATTGGGTGCATCTCGCTTAACAGCCTACGTGCCATACTAGTACTTCTCCTAACAAGCCATTAAATTATTTCCCATAGATTATCCCTCGACGCAATGCGTTCTGGGAATTCCGACGCGCCATACTAATACTACCTTCATCTCGGCAAAGTATTGGGAATCCCATCGTAGGCGAAGTACGGCAACTTCGAATCTTTCTTTGGCCAATTTTCGTAGCTCAGGATAGCTCCAATCCCCTCTACTAACATTTTACATTATTCTACAACCATGTTATTATCACCTTCTAAATTGGTAAAATTGGGCATAATATATTGAACAACTATTTGGAAGGTGGTATGATATGGACAAGGAAGAAGATAAAGTTAGTAAGGAGGGGGAAGATATGTTATCTGCTTTGCAAGAACCTATCTATAAAACCTCTAAGATAGACAACTTAAAACAACGAGCAGAATTTAGAAAACAGAGACCCGATTTACGACACCAAGCAACAAAGAGCGAAGTGCAAAAATACAATGAACTTTTTAAAGATTTAGAAGAAGAAACATATAAAACGATCAAGTGATATAGGGAGAAAGTGTAGTGGCAGAGCTTCTTAGGGGAGAAGTATATTTTGTTAAATTCTCATATACTTTTGATCGAAGATATCCCGAAGGAAAGTCGAAATTCGTTTTAGTTCTTCAAGAAGGTGACTATTTTAAAGAATATGGAGTAGCATTCCTTAAGACCCACATGCCGGGGGTCTTTTCTCATTCTCCTACGAAACATCCATAATCACAATAATCACATGCAAAATTAAGACATTCGATACGGAGCGGTTGGCTAGACCTTACTCCGACGGGATCCTCCCCCGCTAGAACGTGCGACCTGCCAGGACGCACCGGAAATTCTCTGTTATACGGAGCCTCACGCCCTACGAAGCCAGAGCAGCCAAGGACGGCTGCGCCTCAAATATTACGTACTTAGCACTGGAAAGTATTTGAAGTGACATACTCCCACCACCTAAGAGGTGGGGGCTTCTTGGGACGTACCGACTAATGCCAATATAGTTACCAAGCTATCCCCGTTTGCCCAACGGTTCTTAGTGTATTAGGCTATACCCAATATCCGACAGCCTTCATTTTTAATGTTTATTGCGGCGTTTATATCTCGATCAAGTTCTGCACCACAGTGCTTACAACTCCAACTTCTATCGGCCAGTGTCAACTCCACATATAGGTTCTTGCAAACGTGGCATTGTTTACTGGATGGGAACCATTTATCGATCTTGACCAGCTGCTTACCTTGTTCTACCAGCTTATACGCCAAAAATGTTTTTAGTATCCCAAAGCCATTGTCATTCGTTGATTTTGCCAGATTTAAGCCTTGCGCCATACTTCTCATGTTTAAGTCTTCGATTGCAACAGCGGTATAGGCATTGACTATCTGCCTTGACAGCTTATGCAAAAAGTCCTTTCGTTGATTCGCTACCTTTTCATGAAGTTCAGCGACCTTTCGTCGTTGTTTGTTTCTGTTTTTACTCCCTTTCAGTCTCTTGGATAGTTTTCGTTGCTCTTTCTTTAGTTTTGCCTCCGCATTACGATAAAATCTGGGATAGTCGGCACTTCTTGCCTCACTATCGATGACCAACGACTTTGAGGAATAGTCCAAACCTAACGTTGACTCGACGGTTGCTGTTACTGGTTCTAGTTTTGCTTCAAACTCGACCAAGATCGCTATGTAGTATTTACCGGTTGGTGTTTGGCTGAGCGTGGCTGATTTAATGGTGGAATTTGGCGGTAATTGTCTGTGTAATTTAATTCGAACATCTTTCAATTTAGGCAACCGGATGGTTTTACTATCAATAAGCCGTATGCTTCCTTTTTGGTTATTCGTTGTGTAAGATAATCGATCCCTATGCTTTCGTTTGAAGTTTGGAAAACCTACAGACTTATTCCGGAAGAAATTTTTATAAGCGGTATTTAGATTGAGCTGGGCATTAGCAAGGGCCAGACTGTCCACTTCTTTTAACCACTCAAATTGGTTTTTGTAAGCAGCTGGTAGAGAATACTTCTGCTGCTTCAACGCTTCTTTGTCATCTTTATACTGCTCATAAATAGTTTTCCTGTTAGCAAGCATTTGATTATAAATGAATCGTACACAGCCAAAGGTTTTATTGATAAGGATCGCTTGTTCAGAACTGGGATAAAGGCGATATCTGAACGCTTTATTCATAACTTCTCACCTTGATTTTCGATGTAACGTCTAATAACTTCAATCGGTGCACCGCCCGTCGTTAGCAAGCAAAAACTTCTTGACCAAAAGTATTCTTTCCAGAGAGATTCACGTAATTGCTGATATTCTTTTTTAATCAACCGCGATGATGCACTTTTGTAGGCGTTAATAAATTTTGATAACTCACTGTTTGGATGGGCTTTGAACAGAATATGAACATGATCTCTATCCTGATTCCATTCTTGCAACGTGATATTGTAGTGGGGAGACACATACTCAAATATTTCTTTGAGCCTGTTAGAAATTACTTGATCGATTACGTTTCTACGGAATTTAATGACCAGAACAAGATGATAATACATAAGAAATACTGAATGATTATTATTATCTAATTCCATTGATTTATCACCGTCTATCTTGATTACTACTGATTATATTTTATCATACATAGAAGTAATTTATCAATACTTATTTGGAATAAAATGGCGACAATTCATCTCCCTCCTACGCACTCACTAGCGTGAGCAAGGTAGCTTAAAGGTGGGAGACTTCTTGTCGCACGTGGTTAAAAAATTAAAAGAAGAGGCTGTGCAGCCTCTCTAAATATCTTACGGATTTATTCGCTTTTGCCTTCCTT
>LADV01000128.1 GCA_000961805.1 Peptococcaceae bacterium BRH_c23
ATTCGCATTTATGGTTTACGCTGGGACATCGAAGTTTACTTTAAGATGTGTAAACAAAAATGCCAGCCACATTTTTGGGCTGGCATTTTCCACCTTTAGTGAATATTTATACGACTAGGCGCTCGTCCTTTTCCAGAGCTTTTTTTTTAGCTCAATTTCAATACCCATTCCTGATAAATATTTCAGAAAGTTTCGAAGTGTTGGGGAATGACCAACCTTTTCAAGTCTTGAAACGGCCTGCTGGGAAAGTCCGGACTCCTGAGCAATTTCGGGTTGGGTCACTCCGAGCTGTTTCCGCATTTCTACGGCCATTTTAATGAGTTCATACTCGGCCTCGATTACCGCATATTCTCTTGCAAATTCCGGATCCTCTTTTTTAAATTTTTCTGTTTCATCTTGAATATTGACCTTTACGAATGGCATTTTTTATTCCCCCTTCTAAGTTAAACGAAAATTCTTCCTAGTTCCTTTCCGATTTCCTTAGCGCGTTGTTTGGCCTTATCTAGCTCGATTTTTTCAGCTTTTCCTTTTTGCTTTCGACAGGCATGGACGATATAAAAGTTGTCTGCATCGGCAATAATATAAAAAAATCGGTTCTTTCTTGGGAATTTTATTTCCCAGAGCTTTTTTTCAATCTGACGTGTATCAAGGGTCTCTTTTAAATAATCAAGTCCCTTTTGTTCGAGTTCTGTCATAATGAGTTGACCTTCTGCTTGTTCATCCTTTGGAAGGCTTTTAAGTAATCAGCGATTAAGTCTTTTCCTCCCTGCGTGGCATATCGGTAAACATTCATATTTTGGCCCCTTGTTTTGAGAATTATACATCATGTTTGATGTTTTACCTTTAATCTTATTATAAATCATATTTGATGTATTACAAGGTTTTTTTTAACAACTTGGTTCTACTTTTCTAGGTTGGGATGCTTTCAGTTCTAGCAATTTTTTTAAAAGTTTGAGTAAGCAATGCGACGTAACTATGCAGACCTTACTTGAGTTTTTTATGGAAGTTCTCAAGATTGGCACGTTTAATTAAGCTCTAACATCTGTCCTTGTTTATCGATTGATATTTGATGCCCAAAACTACAACTAAGATAGTAATTGTCCTCAAGCCGTGGTTATTATTTATTTCTGATGTGAGCATATCTATAATTTAAACTTAGACAGATCAGGAATATGTATATCTTTAAAATTTGATTCAGACATAGCTTGTTTTAAGAAAATAGCAGTGTCATTTGTGATATAACGACACTACTTATTTTTTACTGAATACCTTTTTATGTGAAACCTTATCCTTTGGAGACTATTCCATCGGCGTACCGGATGGGTTCAATCCAGTTAGCTTAGCGGAACTGGTGAAGGTTCTGCAGAAGCTATGATGCAACATATGGCCGATTGCGTCGAACATATTTACCTTGCTCTTGGATATACGGATTTTCGCAGACAGATTACAGGCCCAAACCGTCGATACGACTGGTGCTTCCTTTTAAAGGAATAAAATAGACACTTTATTAATGCTGGCTTTCATGCTCGTTTTTGCATGAAATTCAGCTTTTTTTATACTTAAAAGTACTGAAAACATCGAGGTTTTAGAGCATTTCCTATTAGGGTTATTAATATTTTAACCCCCCTCAAAAGGTTAACACAGCCCGTGGAAGCTTATGTTCCTTCCAATAACTGAAATATCACGGTTATTGGCTTTTTGCTAGTATCAATGGCTTTGAATCATTTTGTCTATCGAAGCTGAAAAATATCCTCCTGTTGCCTGGAAGGCCAAGTCTCAAAATACTCTTCGCTACCCCCTTGTCAGCGAAGAGTATTTTTGTTATCATATATCTTGAATATCAAACAATATTATATTTAAACATTATGAATTACATACTATTTTGGAGGAGGAGTTTTAATGACGATCAATGAAGAGTTGACCCATGAACTCTTGGCGTTTTTCAATGGGTTTTCTTCTTGGGAAAATTCAATCGTGCGATCCAGTGAGGTAACGGTTTCTGAAGCCCATGCCTTAGAGGTCCTTGGTGAAAACGAAACAATGAATATGAAGGGTTTGGCTCAGAAACTGGGAGTCACGACAGGAACAACGACAGTAACCGTGGATCGCTTAGAAAAGAAGAATTTTGCCCGTCGTGAATCGACGAAAGAAGATCGACGCGTTAATCTCATCAGTTTAACGGATATAGGAAGGAAGGCCTTTGAGGAACATCATGACTACCATTTGCGCTTGACAGATCAGATGACGTCTACTTTGAGTGATGATGAAATTAAGCAATTTTTGCACATCTTGAAAAAGATCAATGTAGAAACTTTTTAGAACGTCGGAAATCTCCGGATAACGACATCTATTAATGGCTAATGGATCCAAGATAAGAGAAATAGAGGGTACATAGCTAAGTCATATGAAAAAGAAGCTAAGAGGAGCAGTGACATGAGAACATCTTGGAATTCACTTTGGTCGCGACATAAAGGGTTGATTGTTACAGCCCTCAGTTTAGGATTTATTATCCTGGCTTGGTATTCTGGCAGATATGGTCATTCTGAGCTTGAAGTTCCATTCTACCTTTTGGCTTACGCCATAGGTGGATATCAGAAAGCCTGGGAAGGTCTGCAAACCCTGATTAAAGAAAAAGATTTCGATGTCGATTTGTTGATGGTAGTAGCGGCTATTGGTGCAGCAAGTATCGGATTTTGGAGAGACGGGGCTATTTTAATACTGATTTTTTCCCTAAGTGGTGCACTAGAAGGGTATACTCTGGAGCGAACGAATGATGAAATCAAAGCCATTATGAAACTACGCCCGGAAGAGGCTATTGTATTACAAGGAAGCCAAGAAAAGCGAGTTCGAGTTGAAGAATTGCAGCTAGGCGACCGTTTGTTGGTGAGACCAGGAGAACGGATTGCGGCGGACGGGCTTGTACGTGAGGGATATTCTTCTGTAAATCAGGCTTCGATTACGGGAGAATCAATGCCCATGGATAAATCTGTAGGGGACGAAGTTTTTGCTGGAACTATGAACGGACAGGGAGCTTTAGTCATCGAAATGACCAAGCCGGCAGAAGCAACGTTGCTTGCTAAAATAATTCATCTTGTTCAGGAAGCTCAAAGTGAAAGACCTCCTAGTCAATTATTCATGGAGCGGTTTGAACGTATTTATGCGAAAATTGTAGTCACTTGTGCGCTATTGATCTTAGTCGTGCCACCCTTTGTCTTAGGGTGGTCTTGGAGTGAGACGATTTACAAAGCGATGATCTTTCTAGTCGTAGCTTCGCCCTGTGCACTGGTTTCCTCGATCATGCCTGCTATTTTATCCGGGATATCCAATGGAGCACGAAACGGCATTTTATTTAAAGGCGGCGCCTATCTAGAGGCTGTCGGTGATGTAAACGTAGTAGCCTTTGACAAAACCGGGACTCTCACCGAGGGAATACCGACAATTACTCAGGTGATCCCTTACGGAAACTATACTGAAAATGAGGTATTAGGCATCGCAGCCTCCCTAGAAACCTGGTCAGAACACCCTATTGCTAAGGCTATAATCCATAAAGCAAAGGAGAAAAATATTCAACTCTGCTCGGCTTCAAAGCTGGAAGCTGTGCCTGGGCTTGGGGTGCGTGGCATAGTGGACGGTCAGGAATATCGAATCGGAAAACTAGATTTGACCGAAGGACAAAAATTATCGGATGAGGAAATGAAGGCTGTCCAGAAACTGGAGGAGCAAGGGAATACGGTAATCTTTGTTCAGGTGGGAGACGAACGAATCGGTGTTTTAGCGGTACAAGATACCCTGCGACCACAGGCAAAAGAATCGATCAGAAGACTAAAACAAATGGGGATTAAGGTTGTGATGTTGACCGGCGACAGCTCTACAACTGCGCAAATCATAGGTGAACAGGTAGGCGTTGACGAAGTCTATTCAGAATTGCTGCCCCAACATAAAGTAGACCTTATAAAAAAGTTAGGAGAATATGGCAAGGTGGCGATGGTCGGAGACGGCGTGAACGATGCACCGGCCTTGGCGGTTTCTTCTGTGGGTATCGCTATGGGTGCAGCCGGAACGGATGTAGCGCTGGAAACTGCTAATGTAGTTCTGATGGCGGATGATATTTCTAAGGTCGCTTACGCCATTACCTTAGGGCGTCGCACGACTAGGGTGGTTAAACAAAATGTTACCTTTGCCATTGCTGTCATTCTCGTGCTGGTCCTGTCTAATTTTTTTGGGAATATTAATTTGCCCCTAGGTGTGATTGGACACGAAGGAAGTACGATCCTCGTTATCACTAGTGGCCTACGCTTACTGCGGTAATAGGTAAGAAACAACGTAAATGAGTTGTAAGGGTTGACCGCGTGCACTGTATAAGCATAAGACAAGAAGCAAGTTAGAGCGAGCTAACTTGCTTCTTGTCTTATGCAATTATAAACAGTTTGCCATTTGAGTAAAATGGCTTGAGAGTATTGACTTTCATTATCAATTACGATAAAATAAATCAAGATATCTTGGAAGAAGAAGCGATGCCTTTAACCGGGAACATAACCATAAGTGTTAAAAGATTCAGGTTATCTCTCAATAAAGGACTCGCTCAACAGTGGATGATTAAACGATAAGGTGGCAAGGGTTGGAAAAGGGCATTAAAACATCTGCAACCGGAGTAGCATATTTAAGATTAATTGATAACGCTTATCATAATCAAACTTAAGAGATGTAACTAAAAATAGTACAAACAATAATTATTAAAGTTAGAAGTGGTAAACTTTTGTGAATAATCCTAATCTAACTCATTTAGGAGGTATATATGATGTCATTATCAAAAGGAAGGTTAAATACGCCTTATACTGTGAACTCTGTTAATACTGATTATGCAGATATTCGTGAATTTCTATTTACCCTTGGTTGTTATCCTGGCGAAAAAGTAACTATTATTTCAAAATTGGCATCTAACTATATCATTAACATCAAAGATGCAAGGTACAGTATAGACGAGGATTTAGCAAACGCCATTATGGTATAAATTACTTATTCCATCATTATCATTAGGGTAGTGCTGATTAAAAGTTAGATTAGACTAACTATTTGGAGGAGGAGCTCATGAAAATTGCTTTAGCAGGAAACCCGAATAGCGGAAAAACCACAATGTTTAATGCTATTACGGGTAAAATCGAGCATGTCGGAAACTGGTCCGGAGTTACCGTGGAGAAGAAGGAAGGTGATGTTAAACAGAGCCTTAACCCAAGGAATGAAAACTTGGTTGTGGTAGACTTACCCGGCGCATACTCCATGTCGCCATATACGAGTGAAGAGTCGGTCACCAGAGACTTTGTCCAAAACGAAAAGCCTGATGTTATCATCAACATTGTTGACTCAACAAATATAAGCAGAAGTTTGTATTTTACTACACAATTACTAGAACTGGGTATACCCGTCGTTATTGCACTAAATAAGAGTGATTTGACAGATAAGAAGGGCAACACTATAGATGTTCCGGCATTGAGTGATGCGCTGAAATGCCCCGTTATCGTAACCGTATCGACAGAATCAACAAATAACGGTTTGCTTGAACTGATGGATGCTGTAATTACCCTTGGTAAGTCAAACAAAAAGCAAATCCCTATTGTTGAAGGTATAAAAAAAGCCTCAACAAAGGAGGAATTTGAAAAAGCTGATAAGAAACGATATGCGTTTATTAACAATGTTGTTACGGAAGTCGAGAGAAGAAAGGTAAGCTCGGAAAAGCAAACCTTTCAAGACAAAGCAGATAGAATAATAGCTCACAAATGGCTGGGGATTCCGATCTTTGTAGCAATAATCTGGCTAGTGTTTTCGATCTCTCAGACATGGGTTGGACCATTGTTTGCAGATATTTTTGTCGGATGGATAGATATGTTGTACGAAAGTGTAGCCTCACTGCTGGGCGAAGAGGTAAACCCTGTCGTTGCTGCCTTACTGCTTGATGGTATCATTGGCGGTGTTGGTGCTGTCATTGGATTCCTACCACTAATTATGGTGTTATTTTTCTGCTTAGCACTCTTGGAAGACAGTGGATATATGGCTCGTGTAGCTATAGTTTTGGATAGATTCTTTAAAAAGGTTGGATTATCAGGTAGATCGATCATCCCTATGATTATTGGTACCGGCTGTGGTATACCCGGCGTTATGGCAACAAGAACCATTAAGAATGAAAGACAAAGACGCACCACCGCGATGCTAACCCCATTTATGCCTTGTGGTGCAAAACTCCCAATAATTGCGCTTTTCGCCGGTGTTTTCTTTAACGACAATAGCTGGGTTGGAACTTCAATGTACTTCCTTGGGATTATCGTAATAATTATAAGTGCATTGATTGTCAGAAGAATTACAGGAGATTATTCTAAGTCATATTTCATAATGGAGCTTCCTGAATACAGATGGCCAAGTCTAAAGAGAGCAGCCATATCCGTGTTAATGAGAGCAAAAGCATTCATTATTAAAGCAGGTACAATTATTCTGGTTTGTAACGCTGTAGTTCAAATATTACAAACATTCAACTGGCAATTACAAGTCGTTGCAGAGAATGCGCCGGAGACAAGTATATTAGCAAGCATTGCATCGCCCTTAGCGGTATTATTTATACCACTTGGCTTTGGACTGTGGCAGTTTGCAGCAGCGGCAGTAACCGGATTCATCGCCAAGGAAAATGTAGTTGGAACATTAGCTGTTTGCTTTAGTATCACGAACTTTATCGATGTCGAAGAATTAGCACTTGTTGGCGGCAGTGCAGAAGTAAGTGCGATATTCGGTATTAGTGCAGTAGCCGCACTTTCTTATCTGGTATTTAACCTCTTTACACCACCATGCTTTGCGGCGATAGGTGCCATGAGGTCTGAACTGGAATCGTCTAAGTGGCTTTGGGGCGCTGTTGGTTTCCAAATGGGTATGGGTTATACAATAGCTTTCCTTGTATATCAGGTAGGGACTTTAATAACTACGGGTACATTAGGTGAAGGATTTATTGGGGGGCTAATCGCTGTGGCGATTATAGTAGGATATGTTGCCTACTTAATGAGAAAAGGCAGTAAAAGCGCACAAATATCTGCCGGAATGAGGTCGGTGAAAGTATGAGCACAGTAGATTTTATAGTTCTTGCTATAGTAGCTGCACTCGTTGCACTTGCCATAAATAAAATCATCAAAGATAAAAAAAAGGGTGTAAAGTGTTCTGGTTGCAGCGGATCCTCCGGATGCTGCGAATCCTCCGAATGCTCCGATAAGCAGCTACCTAACTAGCAGCTAACCTTCTCCAATATGTGTTAAGTATTGGAGAAGGTTTTTCTATCAATTGGAAACTCTTGCATAGCATAAATTGAGTCTTTACTGATGACATGCTCAATTGCACAAGCGTCCTAGATAGTTTTCCATGGTAAATGTTAACTTTTCCATTGATCATTCTCCTTTAACTTACAGTAATAGGCCTTTATCCACGTTCGAGACACCCTCTTCTAAGAAGTGGGTGTTCTTATTCTGCTTCAGTGGGGGGAGAGTCTTCCTTCGTTGGGATGTGTCCATTTATTGTATCATATAACTTCTCTCAGTCAGTTCATACACTGGAGAATTTAACAAAGGCAAGGTTGGAACCCTATACACAGCGACCAGGTTGGAGAAAACTATCAGCCGTTAAAAACGACGAGATTCATGCAGTTGATCATTCGGGACTCGGAAGCATCTGTTTTATTTAGGGTTTTAGATTCGGATGTAATAGACTTGCTTGTTCATAAAGCAAGTGCTAGTTTAAATTTTACCATGTTTGCAACAAGGGAAAATGCTTGCTATATTTAAGAGGATAATTCGAAACTAAATGGATTAATGAATTTCAGCAATGGACCGGAATTCTTGTATGAAGATAATGAAACTCAGTTATCAACGCCAATGGCTCCTACAGGGGGCGGTGAAAAGTTGTTAGAGCTTAACAGGGGACTTATTGTAGCTGAAATCATCGAAGATAACATTACATTTGAACGAAAGGAATGAATGTAATAGGTAAATTTAATGGTTAACGGATTGCCAATTCGAACTGCGTAATAAATTGAAGGGTGATATCAAACATAATGAACCATGAAAAGAAGTATAAACTTAGAATATTAGCAAATGGGCCTTACATAGTCACGGGGAATGTTCCTTTGTCCGAAAAGATAATAGTTTCTAAGGGTAAAATAAATGAATTTAAGGATGGACGTAAATTACGGCAGTCTGAACAATATGCGCTATGCCGTTGCGGTGAATCAAAAGATGCACCTTTTTGTGACGGCTCTCATCAAAAAGTAGGTTTTAACGGAGTTGAGAGGGCGTCAAGAGAGAAGTTTAATGACCGAGCAGAACTGATTGAGGGACCGGATCTTGACCTTCTAGATGATAATCGATGTGCATTTGCCCGTTTTTGTCACAGGGAAGACGGAAACGTATGGGAACTTACCGAAGACTCCGATAATCCAAAACACAGAGAAGATGCAATTATAGCAGCCTCTGAGTGTCCAGCGGGCAGATTAGTTGCCTATGATAAAACGGGAAAAGCGATTGAACCTAAATACGAACCTTCCATTGAAATACTTCAGGATCCTGAAAAAGAAGCCAGTGGACCAATTTTTGTTAAGGGCAATATTCCCATTGAATCTTCAGATGGTCATACTTATGAAATAAGAAATAGAGTAACTCTTTGCCGCTGTGGCAAATCAAGAAATACACCATTTTGCGACGCTACACATATTTCCATAAACTATAAGGATAACTACTCGTTAGAATAGTTATCCTTAATCAAGGTTTGTACCTCAGAATTATTTTTAAGGTATTTTGAGTTAACTAAGAACAAAAAGGGTAGCGACAGATTAATTTGCGCTACCCTTTTTGTGTTATCGTCTGTGTTAGGTTATATACGGCCATTTTGTTCAATGTATAATGATCAGCTTTTTACCCCGTTTTTTACAACCAAAGAAAGAGGAACCGGCTTAGCTCTTGCTTAAGACAGGGCCCCTAAGAAGGATTTATCATCCTTGCTTAGGGGTGCCTAACTCTGTTTAGTTCCTAAAACTTACGAGCAAATCTTAATGATAACCATCTTTAGATTTATCGAGGCTTACAGGAAACCTGCCACCTTATGCCGAACTTATCGGTAAACTTACCGTATAGTGGGCTAAAGAACGTTTCATTTAAGTCCATTTCAACGTTGCCACCCACGGATAAGGCTTCAAACATCGCTTTGGTTTCTTCTTTTGTATCAAACTCTAAGGAAAAAGAAATGTTATTGCCGGCATTGGAGGGTGTATTTGGAAACGTGTCCGAAAAACGAATCACATGACCATCTTTCCTTAATTCAGCATGCAGAACGAAGTTTTTAATCTCCTCCGGGACCGGGAACGCTGGATTGGGTGGGGCATCACTAAAATGCAGGATTTGGCTTTCTCCACCTAGAACTCCTTGGTAAAAGTTGACTGCTTCTTCGCAATTCCCATTAAAAACAAGGTACGGCACTAACCAATCACTCATCTAATAGCCTTCTTTCGTTATGTTTTGTCAATATTATGTTCGATAGCTACATAATCAATTCCGACAATCCGACTTCTATAAGTAGGTGGTTCTCGTTCAGTTTTACTGAATGAGTTCAATAGACATTCTATATCTAAAAGGGAAATCTATCAATGTATAAAGAAGTGAACTGCCAATAATCTCCACAGATTTTTGTCTAGGACATGCTCTATAATGAAACTATGAGAAACTATTGATTAAAAGGAAAAGGGGTTAATACCCATGCGAATCTTACATACTTCCGATTGGCACCTGGGACGAACGCTCGAAGGGCGTAGTCGAATTCAAGAACAAGTGAAGTTTATCGATGAGCTTTGTGAGATTGTAGTAGAGGAAGCTGTCGATCTTGTCTTAATAGCAGGGGACATTTTTGACACGGTCAATCCGCCTGCCATCGCCGAAGAGCTTTTTTATGACGCCCTAAATCGGCTGTCGAATGAGGGTCGGAGAGGGATCGTAGCAATTGCTGGGAATCACGATAATCCCGAACGGCTGTGTGCGTCCAGTCCTTTAGCGGTCAGGCATGGGATCACCTTATATGGTCTGCCGAAACAAATCCTCACCCCGAGTCTACTGGTGCAGCCAAATCAAGGAAGAGTCGTAAGGGTTGCGGCAGGTCTGGGGTGGGCGGAATTACATATTCCCAGTTGCCCAGATCCAGCTATCGTGGCTATGCTGCCCTATCCTTCTGAGTCTCGGCTCAATGAGGTATTAAGTGAAAGCCTAGATGAGGAAATCCTGCGCCAGGAATACTCAAAGCGCGTACAACAGTTATTTAACTCGTTTGGGCAGTACTTTCGTCCGGATGCAATCAACCTTGGGGTAAGCCACCTCTTTGTGAGAGGGGGTATGAAATCTGAGTCAGAGCGTCCCATCGAATTGGGAGGTGCCCCGACTGTTGAGGCAGAGGCGATGCCCTTCGGCGCTCAATATGTTGCACTTGGACATTTACATCGTGCTCAGGCTGTCAAAGGAGCGGTTGCACCGATCCGTTACTCCGGTTCGCCGCTCGCGTATAGCTTTTCCGAATCGGGTTATGCCAAATCCGTAATCCTCGTGGAGGCTCAGCCTAGACAAGCGGTAGAAACTCGGGAGATTTTCCTGAGTTCGGGTTACCCGTTGGTGAAATGGCAGGCCAAGGAAGGTCTGGCTCAGGTGCAACATTGGATCGATGCGGGTAAGGATCTCCATGCTTGGATTGATTTAGAAGTTAATGTAGCCAATGCACTGCATCCGCAAGATATCCACTCTCTTCGCCAGCAGCGGGAACGTCTTGTGAATATTCGCCCTATTTTCCCTGAGACGGAACAGATTGTCGCGGAAGCCCGATCAAAGATGCCGATCCATGAACTTTTCCGTAAGTTCTATCAAGATAGAACGGGAGGAGCTGAACCGGAGGAAGAATTAATCTCTTTGTTCTTATCTTTAATTGACCCTAGTAAAGGCGGAGGGAGTTGCGCGGGAAGCGCTGCGATCGATCCTCTCGAACAAGACTATCCTGAGTCAGAATTTCGGAGTCTGATGGACAGAGCTGAGGAAGGTGAGACGGCATGAAACCCATTCGACTAAAGATCGCGGGCTTGAACAGTTTCAGGGAAGTTCAGGAGATCGACTTTTCAAGATTATGTGAAACCGGCGTGTTTGGAATTTTTGGTTCCACAGGAAGTGGAAAATCAACAATTCTTGATGCCATTACGCTTGCGCTCTACGGGACGGTCGAACGAGCGGCCAATAATACCCAGGGAATTCTGAACTATGCGGAAGAGCAACTCACGGTGGAGTATATGTTTACCTTGTCTACGGGAAATCAACGGAAGTCCTATCGAGCAGAACGCGCTTATCGACGCTCCGGGGCACGTACAGTCAAAGCTTCAACCTGTCGTCTGGTGGAAATCGACGATGGCGTCGAAACTGTTCTGGCCTCCAAGGCAGATGAGATGACAAAGAAAATAGAGGATGTGCTAGGTCTAACAGTGGAAGATTTCACCCGAGCGGTTGTTCTTCCCCAAGGGAAATTTGCTGAGTTTTTGACGATAAAGCCCAAAGATCGGCGTTTGATGTTGGAAAGGCTGTTTTCCCTCGAAGCCTACGGTAGGGAACTTTCCACTCGACTAGCTGACCAACTGGAGAAGGCCAAATTCACCTTAAACGGGGTGGAACAACGGCAACAGGGTTTAGGAGATGCTTCTGCAGAGCGGCTTAAAGAGGCGGAAGCTGAATATCAGTCTGCAATTGTAAGCTTAGGTAAGATTGCCAAGGAATTAGAAAACCTCAGGAAAGAGTATGATCATGCTCAGGAACTATGGAGCCTTCAAGAACAGTTACAACAAATTGAAAGCAAAGAGATCCAACTGGCATCCGAACAACCAAAGATGGATATAATAGCTGAGCGCTTAAGTATGGCTGAACGGGCCGAATCGATCCGTTCAATTTTAGAAGAAATCAGCGTTACAGAGGAACGATTCAAAGTGGCTAAGGATCAAGTTGAAACTTCGGACAGGAGACTGATCACGGCTAGAATTGAAAAGGTTACTTCAGAGGAGAAGTGGTCTGAGGAACACAAAAGACGATTAGAAGCTGAGCCTCGTTGTCTGCGCCGATTAGAACAACTTGAACAAGCTAAAGGCTTAGAAAACGATATCCAAGCGCGACAAGAACGGTTAAGCGCAACGCGTCTAAACTATGGAAATCTGGATCGAGTTCGCAAGAATTTGGAACAAACGATCCAGGTTCTTGTCAATAAAAGAGCAGAAACTCAAAAACAACAGCTTACCCTGAAAACCCAACTAACAAAACTCTCTGTAGAGCCGGAGCAAAGAGCAAAGGTTATTTCAGCCGCCCAAGCTCTAGAAGCCCTAGAGATAATTTCTAAACAAGTGGAAGGATTGCAAAGAGATCTCGAGAAGAATTCGTCTCAAATAAAAGAATGGCATTTAACCCTGCAGACCTTTGTGATTGAGGTACATGCTGCCCAGGGAATAGTAGAACAATTGACAGAGTCTTTGGACAGAAGGCAACAAGATCCGCCGGTTCAAGAGGATAGCTTGAGTGAGCGAGCTCAGGACTTAGAACGTTATCGGCATAGGATTGCCAATATAGAGCGGGCCGAGCAGGATGTGACCCACGAACAAGAACGCCTGCAAATCTTCTCCGCGGATTGCCAAAAGGTCCAAGTTGAGCTTGAAAGCAGGGAAGATGAACAATCTAGAATTTTGACGAGCGTCCAGGAAGCGAGATCAGAGATAGAGAAGAAATCGGTTGAAGTCAAAGGGCTAGAACAAAAGAATCTTGCGGGGCTAATCAGCGAGGATCTTGTGGAGGGAGAAACCTGCCCCGTATGTGGCTCACTTCACCACCCAAAACCTGCTCAGGGCTTAGATGACTCCATCTTATACAAGGCGAGGGAAGAACTAGATCAGGCCTCTCGGGAAATCCAGATTTTGGAGGAAAAACTTACTGAGAGCATTACAGCCTTGGCAGTAGCCAAGGCCCAGCTCTTATCTAAACGAGAGCTCGAACAAAACCAGCTAAACCTCATTAAAGCAAAAGAACAAGTGATTCTCAAGGCTCGAGAAGAGCTTTCCCTGCTGGATCGCAATCTGGCTGTACAGGATTTAAAGTCCCAACTAATAGAGCAAGAATCGCAATTGACGAAGGATCGCCTAACCTTAAACCAATGGAAATCTGAACTAGAGAAAGGGAATCGCAAGCTGGGAGAAGTCCAGCGCCAGCTGGCTGAAGTGGGAAAAAAGCGGCATAGCACGAATGCTCAAATTGCTGCTGTCGAGGGTGTTGGAGGAGAGATTCGTAATCAGCTCAACCAATTGCTCAAAGAACAAATCCTGAGAAAAGAACGCTTAGATACTGTACGTGGAGAAATTGATCTGACGGAAATCTTGTCGTTACAGCAACAATACACAAGTTGGGATCAGGCTACAAGACGTTTAAACCAGGAATTGTCGGTTCTTGAAATGGGTTTGAAAGAATCGGATGAGGCTTATCAGCGGCTCAGTGCAGAGAAAAACCAATGCGAACTGGAACTAGAGAATCTCAAAACAGTCGGAAGTGAAGCTGCTCGGGATCTTGTAGAGATTAAGAACAAATGGGATGTTCTAACTGAGGGGAAGCCAGCGCGAGAACTCATTGAGCTGGTTAAAAATGAGTTGGCTCTTGTTATAGAGACAGAGGAAAAGCTTAAATATAGCTATGAGCAAAGCAAAGGGTTATGGACTCAAGCTGAGCAAACCCTAGCAGTTAACCGAAAAACGTTAGATCTTTCAAGAGAAGGGCTTGAAGGTGCCCGGCGCAAACTAGAACTGGGTCTCCAAGCAGCACACTTTCCGTCAGTGGCTGCAGCTCATAGTGCGTTATGTGATAGTGCTGAGCGGCTAAAAATGGATCAGGATATCTCGGCCTTTCAACAAGAGGTCATGATCTATAAGCAAAGACGTAAAGACGTTGAAGAGCGATTACAGGGACAAAGACTTCGTCCAGAGGAATGGCTTGCTTGGCCTGTCCGATTAAAGGAAAAGGAAAAGGCTCATAACGAGGGGATAGAGAGGCGGGGTGTGACGCAACAAACCTTGGCAAGGCTAAATGAAAAACATGAAGAATGGATGCGTCTGGAAGCTGAAAGAAAGGCACTTAACCGTCGGCTGAGCTTATGTAAAACCTTGCAAACCGTTTTCAAAGGAAATGCCTTTATTGAGTTTATTGCGCAAGAGCAATTAACGAATGTTGCCATAGATGCCTCAGAGCGCTTGAAAGAGTTAACCAACCAACGTTATGCCTTAGAGGTCGATTCCGAGGGTGGCTTCATTATGCGAGATGATGCGAACGGAGGGGTTCGGCGTCCTGTGAATAGTTTGTCAGGCGGCGAAACATTCCTCACAGCCCTTGCCCTGGCTTTAGCTCTATCCACACAAATTCAGCTGCGAGGGGAATCTCCGTTAGAGTTCTTCTTTCTCGATGAAGGGTTTGGAACCCTTGATGCTAATCTTCTTGAAACTGTAATGAACACGCTAGAAAAACTTCATCTTCAAAATCTTACCATCGGGATTATAAGTCATGTTCCTGAACTGAAAAATCGCCTTGCTCGTCGTTTGATCGTTACTCCTGCCGAGGCTGGTGGTACCGGAAGTAAGGTCCAGTTAGAAATGGCATAATTTTTCGAATAGTTCTGAGGGCTTGCCGTTAAGTGCAAACTTTTTAATTTGCCTATTAATATAATTAATTGCGAAAATTATCGTCTTGACTATTGTTTTTAAAAAGGTATACTGTTCTAAGAAACGGTGTTTCACCTATTAAAACCTCACTTTGAATTTTTTTACAGATTCACAGTCAGGATGGGAGGATTATTAGTGTCAGAAAAATATGTGCAAACTCTTGAGCGCTCTCTTGACGTTCTAGAAGTCCTTGCTCAAGCAGAAGAACCTTTAGGGGTTACTGAAATCGGAAGTCGCATTAGTTTGCATAAAAGCACGGTTCACCGTATTTTACAAACTTTATGTCACAGGGGGTATGTGGAGAGAAAAAAGGATAATGAGCGCTATCAATTGGGGATAAAAATTATTGAATTGGGAATTCGTTTCTTTAATGATCTGGAGATCCGCAAAGTGGCGGCGCCTGTGCTGAGTGACTTAGTCAAAGTTCTGGACGAAGTCGCCCATCTCGTGCTCCATGATGAGGGGGAAATCGTCTATATTGATAGAGCAGAAAGTTCTCAAGTGGTCAGTATGCACTCCAAAGTAGGCCGTAGGGCTCCCATGCATTGTACTGCAGTAGGGAAAGCGCTACTCTCCACTATGCCTGAAGAAGAAGTACGGCATATTTTAGAATTAAAAGGGATGACTAGCTACACTCCGAAGACAATAACCGACCAGGATACCTTGTTGAAGGAACTTAGGGAAATCAGGGCCACCAAAATCTCTATCGAAAAAGAAGAGAACGAAATAGGAATTATCTGCCTAGGTACACCAATCTTTGATTATTCCGGGCGGGCAATTGGAGCAATCAGCGTCTCCGGGCCTGCTAGTAGGATAGAAGAGAAGGGAATTGTGCGCATCGGGGAAGAAATGAAAAAATCTGGTGAAAGGATTTCTGCGAACTTAGGCTTTGATTTTTATAAAAGATCTTAAACTTCAAACACACAGGTGTGCCATTTTCGATGCATCAGAGCGAACATTCTAAATAAATTTAGTAAATTATAATTTTTAGAAAGTTTTCTATTGACGATTTACGCTAATGGGGTAATAATAGACTCATAAGATATTAAAACTCTGTTTCATATATTAAAACAAAATGAGAAACGAAAGGGGGTTAATTAACCAAAGTTACGGCTAAAAGTACTAAACGCTGAAAAATGAAGGGGGAGTATCAGTGGGGGTTTTGGCAGACGTATACGAAATGCTCAACACGTGTAACAAGTGTGGTGGTTGCCATACAGCTTGTAAGACCTATAAATTGACTGGGTCAGAGGAAATGTCTACACG
>LADV01000127.1 GCA_000961805.1 Peptococcaceae bacterium BRH_c23
TTGACCTTAAATGGTTTGAAAAGATTGGTTTTGTCAGTCTGTTAGGTGTTTACGAAAATCTTTGTGCTAAAAAGGCGAACTGATGGAAGAGCCGTGTGCGATGGTCCGCATGCACGGTTCCGTGAGAGGGGCGAGTAATCGCCCCTACTCTATATTTGTTGAGAGACAAGGGGAAGATTGTAAGGAGTATACGATACATTACAAAATGCAAAAAAGCTTACGGAATACAAGGGATTCTTACCTAAAAGGTGAGAATCCCTTGCTTATTAAAAGCATATGGAGTTTTTGATTACTTGATTAAAATGGTGTGTTCCTAAACTCGCGCGGCGTTACTCCAACATTATTGCGGAAATTGACCACAAAATTTGATTCTGCAGAAAATCCGCATTCGACGGCGATTTCCTTGATCTGAAGGGTTGTTTTCTTTAGTAGCATCTTTGCATGGTTTAATCGGGTTTTTACTACATACTCATATGGGGAATAACCGGTATCCTTTTTAAAGTTTCTGGCAAAATGGAAAGGACTTATATTCACATAGGAAGCAATAACTTTAAGATTGAGCTTTTCTTTAAAGTTAGTCTCGATAAATGCCATAGCTTCTAAAACAGGGTCAAATTTATCAGGTTTCGGTACAATGAAATCATAAGAGAGCATGAGTAATTCCGAAAGCATCCTCTGGATATAACATGACATTAAGGGCTCGGAAAGGGGGCTACATGCCCTTGCATCTTCGAGGATCATATTCAGATACTTGGGTATTATTAGACAATTACTCAAAGGGATGACACATCCGAAACGATCATAAATCAGTTCAAATAGTTCCTTGCTAATGTTACCGTCATAATGAAGCCACAACGTCGTCCATCCGGTATTCGTATAATATCGATGTGGCCTATAACAGTTGACAATTACTAAATCATTTTCTTTGGCTGTATATACTCTGTCATTATAACAGACCGTTCCTTGACCTTTTACTATAAACATAAGAAGGTAACTGTGGTATTTGTCCCTTTCTACATAGTAGTTATGATCACAGGAGAATTTGCCTGTACATATTAGATGAAAGAAAAGAGATTTTGCCAGGTTACTGGGCGTGAAAAAGTAATATTCCGATTCTTCAAGTACTCCTTTTTCATGCACCCTCATAATGAAGCCCCCTCACGATAATTCAATAGCAAGATTTCGAAATACATCAGCAACATAAAGTAATGAAAGGTTATGAAATCAGTATATAATATGAATTAAGACCAAGCAAGATTTACCCCATAAAATTTGATGATGCCATTAGGCGCTCGGGAATGGGAGAAGAGGGGTGGGTATTAAGTAATTATCGTTTGTTACAGAGTTGGATTAGAGCCTGTTAAGAAATGGTAGTCTGTTTATCTAAGGTCAGAAGGTAGGGAAGAACATGTTAATTGTAGGCGAACTTATTAATACTAGTCGAAAAGCAATTAGTGAGTCGGTTGATAACGGTGACGCACAGTATATTAAGAAGATAGCGATCGAACAAGTAGAAGCCGGGGCGGATTATTTGGATGTAAATTGCGGAACTAAGGTCTTTCGTGAAAAGGAAACAATGGAATGGCTCATAAACACAATCCAAGAAGTGGTTCAGGTCCCGCTATGCATAGATAGCCCGAATTCTGAGGTTCTAGAAGCGGGTCTAGCGTTATGTAAGTATGGACAGCCCATGATTAACTCGATTACTGATGAGAAGGAACGTTTTCAAAAAGTCATCCCCTTAGTATCTAAGTATAAAGCTAAAATTATTGCACTATGCATGGACGATACGGGAATTCCAGAAACGGCTGATGGCCGTATGAGGATACTTAAAAGTTTATATGTGAATCTTCAGGCTAGTGGGGTTCCGGATTATGATATGTATGTTGATCCACTTGTAATGCCGATCAGTAGTGTTGAAACAGCGGGAATGGAGGTCCTGGATACTATTAAGGCGATAAAGACAGAATATCCGAATGTACATTTTATGTGTGGGTTGAGTAATGTTTCTTATGGGCTGCCGAACCGGAAAACATTGAACCGACTATTCGTGGTTCAAACTATGACATTGGGCATGGATGGTTATATATTAAATCCTACTGACAGGGGAATGATGGGAACAATTTTTGCTACCCAAGCTTTAATGGGGCAAGATTCATATTGTATGCGTTACTTGAGTGCGCATAGGACGGGTTTATATGAGGAGCAGCAAAAAAGTTAATTATGACAATCACTGTTATAAAGCTAAATGTAAACTATTTTTTAATTACGAGAGGAGTTAAACACTATGAATCATCGTGAAAGGGTATTAGCGGTTTTAAATAAGAAGCTACCGGATCGAGTACCTATGGATTTATGTAACTCTGCGAGCTTTATTAATGACCCGGCTTATTTTGCCTTAAAAAAATATTTAAATATTGAGGGTGATATTGAGCAGTTTCGCAAAAATTTCACAGCAAACTATTATGATCAGCGTGTGTTAGAAGCCCTAGACATTGATTTTCGCCACGTTGGGCTAAAACCACCTACGGGTTACCAAAATAAAACCTACGTTGATGGCTCTTTCTCTGATGAATGGGGTGTTGTATATAGGTTATTAGGAAACGAAAGAGCTATCGTAAAATATCCTTTAATGGAAGCAGACGAGAGTGATCTTGATAAATATTCATGGCTTGATCCATATGCTCCCGGACGTACTGAGGGTTTAGCCGAACGTGCACGAGATTTGTACGAAAATACAGATTATGCTGTTGCTGCACATGCTGCACATAATTATGGTTTTTTCGATACGGCTTGGATTATGAGGGGATTTGATAACTTCCTAGTTGACCTTATGATTAATAAGCCATTTGCCAAGCATTTATTAGGGAAAATTCTCGATATATTTTTAGGATTACATGAGGTGTATCTAAATGCAGTGGGCCCAAATATTCATACGATAATATTTTGTGAAGACTATGGGATGCAGAATGCTCCATTTATCTCTCCTGCGTTATATAAAGAAATGTTACAACCGTTCCATAAAGAACTTTTCGCCTTTATTAAAAAGAAGGCACCTCAGGTTAAAATAATATTCCATAGTTGTGGGGCTGTTTATCCATTGATTCCTTTGTTAATTGAAGCAGGAATTGATGTTTTGAATCCTATCCAGCATACGGCTCAGGGAATGGATCCGCTCAAAATAAAGAAGGAATTTGGATCTGAAGTTATATTTCATGGTGGGATAGATGTTCAGCATGCTCTATCTGGAAGCGTAGAGGGTGTGGAAAAAGAAGTTAAAAATATGATTGACGTATTAGGACAAAACGGTGGTTATATCGTGGCGCCTGCCAATGTCGTTTCGGGAGAAACTCCTCCTGAAAACATCGCGAGTCTATACAGGATGGCAGCAAACTATGGCACGTATGATTTGAAATAATAGGTTAGGCTATGGTTATATATTTTAAAATAGAAAAGGAGTCGAAGAAATGCAAATCCTAGATGAAATTAAAGAAGCACTTATGAGCGGAGATGCCAATCAAGTTCGGGAGCGAGCCACTAAAGCACTGGAAGCAGGCCTAGATCCGGTTACGATTATCAATGAGGGGTTTATTATGGCTATGAATGTTATCGGAACTAAGTTTAGAAATAATGAAATTTATGTGCCTGAAGTATTAATTGCCGCTAGGGCAATGCATGCTGGACTGGATATAGTTAAACCCCTTTTGACTGGCGATGCCCAGCAAGGGAAAGGAACTGTATTAATTGGTACTGTGAAGGGGGATCTTCACGATATCGGGAAAAACTTGGTTATTATGATGTTGCAGGGTGGCGGTTTTGAAGTGGTTGATTTGGGAATAGATGTTTCGGCAGAAAAGTTTGTGGAGGCTGTTGAACAAAACAAGCCGGATGTCGTAGCAATTTCTGCCTTATTAACCTCAACAATGACAAATATGAAGACTGTTATTGATGAGTTAGCCGCTTATCGCGATAAGGTGAAAATAATTGTGGGCGGTGCCCCGGTTACGCAGAATTTCGCTGATCAGATTGGTGCCGACGCTTATGCTCCGGATGGTGCCTCGGCGGTAGAGAAGGTTCGTGAACTTATAGGTATAGTCTAAAATAGTGTTTTACCTCTATGCAGTAGGGAATTTCCCATAACAGAGCAACTCGTTAGATGCCATAAACGCCTGTCAACGTTGATTGAAACGTGGATGGGCGTTTTTACATGTGTTGGTTGGTTGCGCACACAATTGGGATCTTTATCTGAGAGGTGCGCATTTTACTTCTCGACCCACGTGTGGAAGGGCAAGATTGGGAAGCTGAATTTCACCTGAAGATCGTGGAGGCGGCAGGTAATCGGGTCCTGATGAGACTAATGATTAACCTAGAGGAAGTAACCGACCTCAACTCAACCATTAGGACGCAAGGGCAAGAATCCTCCCCATTTCAATGAGGAGGATTCTTGCCCGTTACTATTTGTCGGTCGATATTTCTGATAATAATGGTATTTAATAGGGATTTATGTTATGTCAACAGTCTTCCTCAGTGCTTGGCTATCCGTGGTGGCCTCGATGATCCGGATGATATTGCTTGCTGCTTCCGGTTTGACCATTAGTTCAGCACCGTTGACAATAACATATTCGCCTCCCGTCTGAAAATTGGAATTCTCGGGGACTTATAATTTAAAAAACTTGATGTTTTCTTCAAGGTCTTCAGCCATTTTCGCTAACATGGTTGCTGCATCGCGAATATCCTCCATCGAAGCATCTTGCTCCTCAGTCATCGAGACAATACTTTCCATACTATAGGCGATTTCCTGAGGGATGTCGGCTACTACCTTGATTGCAGTTACCATGCCATTAAGTTGAAGGCCTATTTCCCTGACCGCAGCAGCAGCTTGTCTAGCTAAGGCGGTAAAGTCATTAACCCCTTGAGAGATATCTTGAAAGGCTTGACCAGCTGCATTGGCCATTGCTAGTCCTTCATGAACCGTTGACTTACCTTCCTCAGCCACTTTAACGGCTATGGTGGTTTCGTGTTTGACTTGACCGATTAAATTACTTATTTGGCCGGCAGCTACGCTTGATTGCTCAGCAAGTTTCCGAACCTCGTCGGCAACCACGGCAAACCCCCGTCCTTGCTCACCGGCTCGCGCGGCTTCGATGGCAGCATTAAGAGCAAGCAAATTGGTTTGCGCGGCAATATTCGTGATCAGAGTCAGGATTTGGTCAATTGCTACTGTCTTCTTGCCCAAACTATTGGTTACATCGGCGATGTGGTTAACTTTTTGCTCAATTGACAGCATTTGTTTGACAGCCTTTTGAACGACCAAATCTCCGTTGGCAGCTTTAGCTACGGTGGCCCGGGAGCCATCCGCGACTTTGTCAATATGCCTGATGATCTCAGTAATCTGGTCGGTAACATGTGTGGAGGCCTTATTTGTTGCTTCAAGGCTGGCAAGCCTTTCCTTAATTCCGTTCGTCACGTCCTGAATTGAAGAAGCGATATGTCCGGTAGCCTGACGTCCCTCGTCGGCACTGGCTGTGAGTTCCTCCGAGGATGCTGCAAGTTGTTCGGAAGAACTCACAAGGCCTTGAATGATTGATTTTAGTTGTGTTGTCATGGTATTAAGATTTCTTGTCATTGCCCCGAACTCGTCCTTGGATCTGGCGTTCAGAGTGGTACTGAGATCTCCGGAGGTAATTAATTCAGCCATCCCATTAACTCGCTGAATGTTTTTAACGATGTAATAGCTGTACCAATAGAAGATTACCCCGCACACCAGGGCAGCGCAAATGATGAGGGCAAGCATACGGTATAAGAGGGCCTGGAGTGGAGAGAGAAGCTCTGCTTCGGAAATATCGGCAGCCAAGATCCACCCCAAGTTAGGGACTTGGGCATGATAAACCCGACGCGCTCCATTATTAGTATAAGAAAAACTGCCATCCTTGTTCAAAAGCATGGTCTTCGCGCCAACCTGCAGACTTAGGTTTGAATCTTCAGTGATTATTTCTTTGAGAATTTTGTTTTGGTCAGGACCTGCTAAGTAGGTTCCGTCGGTGTCGAGAAGATAAAAATTGGCTTTGACCTCCATCTGCATGCCTTTGATGATCTGTTGTAAAGTGACAAAATCAAGATCCCCTGTGGCGACACCTTGAAATTTACCCTGGGCATCAAAGAAAGGCGCGCTGACTGTCATCATTGGGCCCTTTGTGACTTTACTGTAAAAGGGGCCGGTCCACACCGACTTGTTTTTGCTCTCGCTGGCAGCTCTATACCATTGTTGAGACGGGTAATCATATTGGTCAGTCGAATATTCCTCCGTGTAAGTGGGCAGGCCTTGATTCTTATAGACATATGGCCCGAAGTATTTCAGATCGGCCTTGAAAGCATAAGGTTCGAACCAGATACCTGTACCAAAAGTAACGTCGCTGACTGTCACTACGCGTTGGAGCAGATCCTCATACCCTTTGGCATCGAATTTATGACTGCTTGCTTCGACTGTCCTGGCGAGGCTCTGCACCAGCGTGTCATGGGCAGTAAGGTTTTTACTCATATCTTCAATGGTTTTGTCAAGCTGGGCGTGGATGCTGTTTTCAATTTCCCGATTCAATAACGTTTTAGAGAACTGGTAGCTGACACCTGCTATAACAACTAATGTCAGAATGATTAAAGGCAAAACAGTCATTAAAGTCTTGAACTGAATACCAGCAAAACGGGAATTCCGGCTTCTCCAGTTTCCTCGACCGGCAATCCCGAGAATTTTGCCTTTGAAAGCAGTTGATATACTGCTAAAACGGGAATTCTTGACTCTCAAATTAGTTATTTTTCATCACACCTTAACCACGTTCTTAAATAAAATAATCCTTTAGATTAAAAGGATTATTTTATTTCGCAGGGCAGCTGTTTGCAATTTCATTAAATTATATGAAAACTATGCTTTGCCGTTAGACCCGCATAAGCTGATTTTATGCTCAACTACTTGTCCTACTGCTTCGCGTACCTTGAGAACGGCTTTCCAGGGTTCCTGTTCCGTAATCAATGTTTCAGCCATGGATTTGGCCCAAGCTACTTTTAATTCTGTGCCGACATTGACCTTGGCAATACCTTTCTTGATCGCCTCTCGGATCATGTCATCAGGAATTCCCGAACCGCCGTGGAGAACCAGCGGTACCTTAACCAGGGAGCAAATTTTCTCAATCAGAGAGAAATTGATGTTCGGTGGGAATTTATACAAGCCGTGGGCGGTGCCTACAGCAGGAGCAAAAGTATCTATTCCGCTCTCAGTTACCAGCTTTAAAGCTTCGACAGGGTCAGCTAGGCCCATGTCCGGATTACCGGTTTCTTGTGCATCTTCAATTCCCCCGATATGTCCCAATTCCGCTTCGCTCGTAGCACCTTGCGCACGTGCCAACTCAACAGTTTTCCGGGCAAGGGCAATATTTTCATCTAAAGGGAGCGCGGAGGCATCAATCATTACTGAGGTAAAACCATGAGCCAGTGCCCATTCAATCCACTGCAGGCTGTTGCTATGGTCGAGGTGCAAAGCGACGGGCACTTTAGCTGCTTTGGCAGCTTCTTGAGCCATAGCCGCCGCAGCAATATCCCCGATTTTCTCCAGATAGATGGGACTAATCTGGAGAATTACCGGAGAATGCTGTTTTTCAGCAGTTTCAATTATGGCCTGCAATATCTCTAAGTTATGGAAGTTGAAGGCTGGTACAGCGTAATGTCCTTGCCTAGCCTTATTGAGCAAATGAATAGATGGTTCTAACATTGGATTTCCTCCCTAAAAATTTAATGTAGGAATTTTCTTAAAACTCCCTCTTGACAGAGCAATACTAACATACTAGAATTATACTTATAAATATGCAATATTGCAATATTTAAAATAACAATATTGCAATATTACTTCTTGAAACCCTTCCCTGCCTTTCCACTTTAGAAACGTAATATTACACTCGATGACTTAGCATCAATTACATATAGTTATACTATTAATCCCGCATACATGAGAAACATCGGAATACTTGTTCTTAATTTCATTCACTCTTGACGATAAACTTTGTTTAATATAATCTGGATCATATATGTAATATTGCAATATTGTGTGGTAAGGAAGTTGATGAAATGGAATTAAACAAAACGGAGTCTATACCTTTACATTATCAATTAACAACGACTTTACGGGATGCCATCAGGGATGGAGTCTGGAATTTGGGAGATGTTTTTCCTACCGACAAGGATTTAATGGTTCAGTATGGCGTTAGTAGTACAACTGTCAGGCGCTCCGTGGGGCAATTAGTTCAAGAAGGATTGCTCGATCGCAAAGCTGGAAAAGGAACATTTGTCAAGAATAAGCCTGTAGAAGAAACGTTGGGACTACTGACGGGTTTCTTTGAAGAAATGGCCATCCGTGGGTTTTCGCCGAGCGCCGACTTGATCAATCTCTGTCCCATAGAGGTAACTGCTAAAGAATTGGAAAGAGTCCCTGAGTTAGGCATCTTTAATAAGCAAAAGCTGTTTCTGATCGAAAAGGTACAAAAACTAAATAACGAGCCTATTGCTTACCTGCAAAGCTACTGGCCATATGAATATGGCTCTCGGATGGCCGCCTCTGACCTAACGGAAACTGGTCTGTACGCTATCGCTGCCAAAGAATTGGGCCTGGTCTTAACCAAGGCGGAACAAACTATTGGCGCGGGAATTGCCCACAAAAAGGTGGCGCAGTATCTAGGAGTTAGAACTGGTTTCCCCATCCTCACTATGAATCGTATTGGCTACTGTGGCGAACAACCTGTAGAACTCTCGCTTAACTCATATCGCGCAGATAGATACAAGTACAAGGTCTTGCTACAGCAGAACACCGGCAGAAACATAGAAGGTCTTTTCTTCTCATGATGGATAACCTATGTTGGTAAATCTGTGTAAATTTGACCAGAGTGAAGGTTACAGCGACTGCTATTTTCTGAAATTTTTATAAATTATGAGTACTTAGATCAGGACATAACACCTAATTCATGCTTTTTCTCACAATCACACTTTGTTACCGCACTGAGCTATACTGTGCTGGTAAGGATCGTCAGTCGTTTAAATCAAAACAAAGTTGCTTTAGGGGGGTGATTATGCGGTTCCTATGAGTACGTCACGAACTCAGCAATACTTAGGAGACCGGAGAGGGTGGTATCCGGTGAAAATTGCTCGTAATCAAATGTCATGGGGATTTTGCGAGGATCCGCGGCGTAGGTGGGACCTAGAAGGGGAAATATCGTAACTATATCAGCAAAGAAGGTGTATACAAAGGATGTAGTCAATTGTCTAGAGGCAATCGGCTACAAAGTAGGTCGAACGCCCATAGTAAAAGCGGTGGAATTGAACCAGCGCGGGTGGATCCCGGCTGTTTTGAACAGAAAGCAGCCGGGCATGGTACCACCGAGATGTTTTTGCCCCCTGCATAAAGAACTCTTTCGTTTTATTAAGAAGAAAGCTGATTCCTTAGCAAGTTGCTTTAGAAATTATATCACGAAATTGATAACAAATCATATGTCGGATAGGTTAAACTAAAACAATGAGAATTCGGAAGGGGTTAAGAGTATGTTATTCAAAAAGTTAATTAGCTTGACCATGATATGCTCACTGTTAATTTTAGGCACTGTTGCTTGCGGAAAAAGCAATACCACTCCCACTACTGGTCAAGGCGATAGTAAGAGCCAAGAACCGGTAACCATCACGTTTGTGAACTGGGCCTCTGCTGAAGAAGCGACCAAACAAATGACACTAAATAACATCAGTGAATTCGAGAAACAAAATCCGACTATTAAAATCAAGAATGTGCCAATGCCTTTTAGCGATATTTTAAATCAGTTAACGATCATGAATAACGCGGGAAACGCGCCGGATATTGCCCAAATTACTAATGGCGACGGCATGAGCTTAGCTTACATGGGGGCATTGGAGCCGACTGATAACCTTCTGTCGTCAGCATTCAAGGCCGACCTGAATAAGACGGTCTACGACTTGGGTATAAAGGATGGTCAGCACTATCCAATTCCTTGGGCAGGACAGCCAATGGGTTTTTGGTATAACAAAAAGTTGATGAAAGATGCTGGCTTGGATCCAAACAACCCACCCAAAACATTGGACGAACTAAACAAAGCCATGGAGATAGCCAAGCAAAAGTTGCCTAGCAGCGTCGTGATGCTGCAAATTGATACAACGATCCGAACTATGGGGTTAGAGCAAGAATGGCCACTGATGAACGCCTATGGGGCAATTAGTGAGAATAAGGTCCAAGCGAGCAAAATGGGACCTTATGCTGAATGGTTACGAAATTTACTGCAAAAAGGCTATACTCTGCCGGGTAAAAAATTAGGGGAATTCAGAGCTTTAGCCGCCCAAAACAACTTGCTTTTTGGCATTGATCAGCCTTGTTTTAAAGGGATTGTCCAAGCTTATGACAAGTCCAACAAAATGAGTGATGAGGCGTTCAATGAAATGTGGGCAGTGACAACTATGCCTGTCGGTGCAGATAAGAAGAGTTATTCCGTTCCGGGTGACCACAACTTAGTCATCTTAAAGTCCTCCAAGCATAAGGAAGCGGCGGCGAAATTCGCAGAGTTCTTAGCTGGCGATAACTATTCACTTAAAAACTACGTGCTTCCTACAGGATTCGTACCAGTAGTTAATAGTTCTAGCCAACGCTTCCCAGACGCATTTAAGGACCCGTCACTTAAAGCCTTTAGCGAAAAGATACTGCAAACTGAAGTTCGACCACCCTGGGGACCTGACTACAGTAAGTATGCTACTGATGTAATGACTAGCATGCAGGAGATAATTACCACAAAAAAACCCATTCCAGATATTCTTAATAGTTTGCAAACAAAGCTGCAGAACTATAAGTGATCCTAGCTAGACATAGCCTTTTCCGGGGACCGGCAAGCGGGTTATCCCGCTGCCCTCCCCCCGTCATTCCCTAAGCTCTAGTGCGATTACAAAAGATTTACATTGAAGACTTTTGCTGCTGCTTGACATTCAAGCCCAGCATTAATAGTTACTTTTAATCCCTTAGGGTTTAATAAGAAAGGAATGAAAGGTGTAAAATATGACTAAGAGTAATTCAAAGATCGGTCTAGCCTTCTTTGTCAGACCCCAATTTGATGTGGATCTGGCTAAGGATTTCTTCCACAATGTTCAAGTGGCCCTAGAACGGGCAAGTATTGCCACTCAAGTGTTTGAGCAGCCTGTTTCCACAGATGCCGAAGCATTATCTCTCGCGGAATCGATCAACAACTGTCAGGATTTGCATGCTCTAATTATAGTGCAGGGAACTTTCTGCGATGCCTCTTTGATCCTTAATCTGTCTAGTAATATCAACTTACCTATTTTGATTTGGGCGACCAAGGAGGAAGCTACGGGTGGGCGCTTGAGCCTTAATTCTTTCTGCGGTCTCAACTTGGGAGCACACGCGCTCGTAAATGCCGGTATCAAATTTAAAGGAGTTTATGGTAGTCCTGATTCCCCAACGATTATGAAGAAAGTCACGGCTTTTGCCCGGGCTGCCGGAGCTGTCAAGTGGCTGAAAGGAAAACGCATAGGGCTGTTCGGGCACCGGCCCTCAGGTTACTATCCATCAAATTTTAATGAAATATTGTTGCGTAAACAATTTGGAATTGCCGTCGAGTATATACCGCTCAGTGAAATATTCTCTCGGGCTCAAGAGATTGAAATCAAAGACATCCAGCCATTTACCGGTAATTTGTCCGGAGTGGAAAACTTAGAAATGAGCGCTACTACTAAATCGGTTCAGGCCTATCTGGCGCTTAAAGAACTAGTTGCCCAGAAAGCTCTTGACGCAGTCGCTGTGGAATGTTGGCCGGAATTTATGGCGAATTTTGGAGGAGCCGTGTGTTATGCTCTCAGTCGTCTGAACGATGAGGGTATCGTAGCTGCCTGTGAGGCAGATGTTAATGGAGCAGTGACAATGCTCATCGGGTCCTACTTCTCTTCCGAAGCTAACTTTATTGCCGATTTAGTCGGTGCCGAAGAGGAACAAAACCAGTTGATTTTTTGGCATTGCGGTAATGGACCTCTCTCACTGATTGCCCCAGGTACAAACCCTATAGCCGGGATTCATCCGAACCGTAAGATTCCTTTAGGAGTACATTTCCCCTTAAAAGGCGGCCCGGTGACAGTAAGTCGGTTAAGTAGTGATCGTAATGGAGACCTGAGACTTTTGCTTGGATCCGGAAATGGTATTGAAACAAATCTGCTGTACAGCGGCAACAGCTTGCCTGTTCAAATTTCCGGCTCTGTGCAGGATACTTTGGACACAATCTTGTACGAAGGAGTCGAACATCACTATATTGTGACTTATGGAGATTTTACTAGTGAATTTAGAGAACTAGCAGAGCTTCTCGGGTTGCGAATGATTAATTTCTAACGGAGGAACACAATGTCTAAAAAGCGGGAAGAAATTGCTATTAAGGAACAGAGACTGCAAAGTCTGTTAAAAGAAAATCAGCTTGATGGTATTTGTCTCTCCCGAGCAGCCAATTTTGCCTGGTTGACCGCTGGGGGCAATAACCGGGTTGTTTGGAGTCAAGAAACAGGAGCTGCTGCTTTGGTGGTTGTTGAGGGCCGTAAGTTCCTCGTCGCCCCCAAAAATGAAATCGAAAGGTTAATGAAGGAACAGGCCGCAGATGCAGGTTTTGAGCCTTGGACTTATGAATGGTATGAGGATCGGCAACAGGCAATTCAAAAATTAGTGGGTAGTAAGAAAATTGGTTCTGATATTCCTATGGGCAATTGGCCGGTGATCGAGGCTGAGCTCAAGAGGCTCCGCTTCAGCTTGACCGTCCATGAGGTGGAGAGGGCTGAGAAGCTGGCGGCGATCTGTTCAGTCGAACTGGCTGCTACCTGCGAGGCAATTGTTCCTGGCTGTTCGGAATGGAATATTCAGGCTGAACTGTCCAGCCGGTTACTCAACCAAGGAGTACGAGCCAATGTGCTGTTGGTAGGAGCAGATGAGCGAACAAATTTCCGGCATCCGGTACCTGAACCAAACAGAGTGTGCCACTATGTTATTATTGGTCTGGTTGGTGAACAAGGTGGTCTGCATCTGGCCTTATCTAGGTCGGTTTATTTCGGAACGGTTCCGGAAGCTTTGCGACAGAACTATGAAAGTTGCTTGGCTGTAGAAAGGGCATTTTGGGAAAACAGTATTGTGGGTGCCGACAGTCAGCAGATATATCAGCAGAGCATTAAGACTTACACAGATGTCGGACATCACGAGGAGTGGAAATGTCATCACCAAGGGGGTGCCATTGGCTATGCTCCACGTGAGTTCAGGGCAGGTGAAGGTGGGCAGGAGGTCATTCAAGCCGATCAGATGATGGCCTGGAATCCCACAGTAGAGAACACCAAGTGCGAGGATACTTGCTTAGTTACGCCAACCGGACTCAAACTGTTAACAACAGTACCCTCATGGTGGCCAACCATAACGGTCAAAGTGGGTAACAGCAATATTCAACGCCCACTCATTCTCGAAAAGAACATTACTATTCATGCATAAAGGGATACCCATAATTTAGACTAGTTGTAACCTGATCCATCAGCATTGGGATGAATGGAACTACACCCCGGATAAAATACAGTTTGTTACTAATACTATATTTTTAAATATTGTAATATTACAATATTTAAAAATATTTGCCTGGCGTGCAACCCTATCCGCTCCGAAAGAAAAAGAAGACTTAATCCGTAATCGTTTGGGCATAAGTTTTAGTAAGATATTTTAAACCTTCTGACCCAATTCATTAAATTTAGATTAACTTGGGAGGGAAAATAATTGGCAGGAGTTAAGTTGCAAGGTGTCTCGAAAGTCTACGGCACTACAACAGCTGTAGAGCCGACAGATCTCGAAATTAAGGATGGAGAGTTTCTGGTCCTCGTCGGACCTTCCGGATGTGGAAAGACGACAACTTTGCGGATGATCTGCGGGTTGGAGCTACCATCCGCGGGTAACATTTTCATCGGTGAACGCAATGTTACGAAGCTTGAACCAAAAGATCGGGATATAGCTATGGTTTTCCAGAGCTATGCCTTATATCCTCATAAAAATGTTTATGACAACATGGCTTTCGGTTTACGTATCAGAAAAAGGCCCAAGCAGGAGATTGATGCAGCAGTTAGAGAGACTGCCGAGATGCTGGGCATATCGCAGTACCTTGATCGTTTCCCCAAAGAATTATCCGGCGGACAACGGCAAAGGGTTGCTTTAGGACGGGCCATTGTCAGGCATCCCCAGGTTTTCTTAATGGACGAGCCTCTAAGTAATCTTGATGCCAAACTGCGCGTCCAGACTAGGGCGGAACTGATTAAGCTTCACCAAAAGCTCAAAACTACGGTCATTTATGTAACTCATGATCAGATCGAAGCCATGACGATGGGCTCACGCCTCGTAGTGATGAAGGACGGATTAGTCCAACAAGTTGGTTCCCCCAAAGAAATCTATGGTTACCCGGCCAGCAAATTTGTCGCGGGTTTTGTCGGGTCACCACCGATGAATTTCATCAAGGGTACAGTGGAAGTTATCGGCAATAACCTGAATTTTCAGGCTCCAGATCTTACAATCGAGCTGCCTCTTCAAGAGAAATCGACATGGAACGGGAAATCTGAGGCCTTCTTGGGAATTCGTCCGGAAGGGCTTACCCAAGTCGACCCGACTGAGACCAAGAACTGCCTGTTGTGCAAGGTCGAGGTTGTGGAACATATCGGAGCAGAGATTATTATCCATGCTAGGCTAGGTGACGGTGAGGAAATTGTGATCAAGCAAAATGGATATGAAGAGGAACCTCAGGTAGGATCCATAGTTAAAGTGAAACCTCATCAGGGAAATATTCACTTGTTTGATGCGCTTAGCCAACAGAGGATCATGACTACGACGGTTGTCGACGGTAAGATGTTTTAGTTAGAAAAGCTAGATATGCGGATGGCATAGGAGGGGAGTTGCAATGGCGAATCGACTGAAAAGCCAGGATAAACCCAGGGGGATGAGAAAGATACTGATACCGCTTCATGTAAAATTAATCTTTCCTTCAGTTTTTGTCCTTGGGCTTGTCATACTTTATCCTTTGGTAAGTTCTTTAGTACTGTCCTTATTTAATTATGAGTTAACAAGACCTGATGAGATGAAGCTCAGTGTTCTCAAGAATTACGGCATGATGATCGACGATGATGTCTTTTGGTTGTCCTTAAAAAACACTTTGGTATTTACGGGTGTTTCTGTTGGAGTCAGTCTGATTGTAGGCTTAATCGGGGCAATCACCCTGGATCAGTTACCGAAACGTTTAGCCGGGTTACGGGGAGTAATCTTGGTTCCCTGGCTTATTCCCGGCGTAATAGTAGGTTTCTTGTTTATGCTGATTTTTGATGTCCAAGTAGGGGTAGCTAATGTGATCTTAGAACGTGCCGGAATTATCAAGACATTCTTGCCCTGGCTGATGGATGATCAGTTAGCCGAGATTGCGGTAATTATTGCCAATATATGGAATCAAGTTCCGTTCTACATTTTGATGTTTACGGCCGGTCTCAAGGCAATTCCAGCAGAGACTAAAGAAGCTGCGATCGTTGAAGGGGCAGGGCGGTGGCAGGAATTCGTTCACGTCACATTACCACACTTGCGCGGGATTCTAATCATCACCAGCTTATTAATGGTTATCCGTAATTTCAATAACTTTCCTTTAATCTACACCATGACTGGTGGTGGCCCGGTCTACTCCACGACGACTTTTGTCATCTATATTTACCGTCTCGCCTTTGAACAGTTCAATATCGGTTATGCCTCTGCTGTTGGTGTTGTCTGGTGTCTGGTGTTATTGGGGCTTTCAAGTCTCTATATAAAAGTTCTTACTAAGCAGGATTCATTGTAATCATTTTTAGCGGAAGAATAGTGTAAGAGGGGGTTAATGGATGTTTCGACGGCGATTATCATTGGGCTGGGCTGCATTTGTGTGGGGCTCAGTGGCAATTATCATGATTTGGACCTTGTTTCCGATCTTCTGGATGTTATCGACTTCCTTTAAAACGAACTTGGATGTCTTTAAGATGCCTCCGGAAATATGGCCTTCGCACCCGACTTTGGAGAATTACATTGGCTTAGCTTCGGGAATCAACCCAATTCCTCGCTTTTTCTTTAATAGTTTTCTCACTGCTTTATTAACAGTTGTCTTGACCATTGTGCTAGCCACCTTTGCGGGATATGCCTTATCCCGTCTAAAGTTCCGGTTCCGCGACCAAATACTCGTGAGTGTGCTGGTGACGCAGATGTTTCCTTTAGTTGTCATGCTGGCTCCACTTTACCTCCTTTATGTAAAAGCTCATTTACTGAACACTTACTTGGGCATGGTCATCGCTTTCACCTCCTTTGCACTACCCTTCGGGATTTGGATGATCAAAGGATTTATCGATTCAGTTCCGGTAGAAGTCGAACAAGCTGCGATGGTCGACGGATGCAGTCGTATGCAAGCAATGCGGCTTGTAGTGTTGCCTCTGATAACTCCCGGGATTGTGGCTACAGGTATCTTTGCCTTCCTCGATGCTTGGAATAACTTACTCTTTCCCTTAACACTTACTAATGAAATCGCCATGAAAACCCTGCCAGCCGGGATGGTTATGGCCTTCTCCGGACAGTTCAAAAGTGACTGGAGCGGGATGATGGCGGCATCCTTCATTACCACACTTCCTGTGCTCATCATTTTCATCCTCCTGCAACGCTATCTCGTCGAAGGTCTGACCGGGGGCGCTGTGAAAGGCTAGTATTATGCTTGAAGGTATTTTGTCAGCGGTTTTGGTAGGTGTCCTGCTCAGCTTGGCAAAGGTTTGTTTATCCGAAGTACCAGTTATCTTTTTTAGTATGGCTCTGATGGGCGGAACTCATCTTATCTTTCTCGTTGTGTTAATAATACGGCGCCAAGGCAGTATGATCTGGGCAGCTGGTAAACGTTGTCCGGAGCTGATTTTGGTAGGCTTTCTGGCTGCCGTCCTGAACCTGATGCAGAACTGGGGGCTAAAGCTTAGTTCACCAGCCAATGTTTCCATTCTGCTACGAGGAGATTTGTTCTTTAGCCTCATCATTGGGTATGTTATCTGGAAGCAGAAATTGCATCGCCTGGAGTGGGCAGGGATGGGTGCTATGCTTATCGGTGTCAGCCTGGTTCTGCAAATCTCTTGGCGGGAAGTCCGCATAGGCTCTGGAGGCGATATTTTAATCCTAGGAAGTGCTCTTTTGTTGGCAGTAAATGCCGAGATTATCAAACATAGGCTGGGCCAGGTCGAAGGTATTTTGGTGGCTTATTTTAATTCCGGGATGTGTTTTATCGTTTTCTTGGGAGGATCAGCTTGGATGGAAGAGCTAAGAGCTTTGCCCAAGGTCAATATGGGGATATGGTTGTTGGTTTTGATAAGCATTCTCTTGCAAGTAGCTCAGTACTTGGTCTATTATCGCTCATTAAGGAAACTGACAACCTGTCTAGTTCGCGTAGTCCATCTGATTACTCCGATTGTTGCTATCGTCACAAGCTCCTGGTGGATGCACGAAGACATCAGTTTAACTCAAATTGGAGGAATGCTGTTGGTAGCCGGTGGAATTATGCTTGTTTTCCGGGTACATGCCAAAAAGTCTCCCGTAGGCCTTTGACCTTATGAAGAAAGAACTCCTCAGGAGACAGGAGTCAGCATGAGAATGGCATGTTGTCTTATTCTGAATTCTGACTACTGAATTCAAAATATTACTCAAAAATTATAAAAGCAAGCGAATATTTCGGAGGTGATATTTTTCGTGAAAGCAAATGTAGCTATTGTTCAAGCCGGCGGTCCCACCTCTGTGTTGAATGCGAGCTTGGCGGGTTTTTTGGAGGCGGCAGCCTCTTCAAGCCAATATAATCAGATCCTGGGATTTTGTAACGGGATCGAAGGTTTGATTAAAAATCGAGCCATGTGTTTAGGCGGACTTGACAAAGCTCAGTTGGAAGCTCTTAAGAATCAGCCAGGGGCTGTTCTGGGGTCAGGACGATACCCACTGACTCCAGAAGGCTTGTCAACTATACGCAGCAATCTGCAGCTGCGAGAAATAAGTCAGTTGGTTTTAGTCGGCGGTAACGGAACAATGTGGGCTGCTGACCAAGTTGCAGCAGCTTGTCCAGATGTTCAAGTTGTCGGAATTCCGAAAACAGTGGACAATGATCTTTGGGGAACAGATCATTCTCCAGGGTATCTGAGTGCTGCCAAATTTATCGGAGAAGCCGTCAGATCGTTAGCTCTGGATCTCTGGGCGATGCGCAATTTTGAACGAGTCCGGGTTGTAGAGGTGATGGGGCGAAATGTCGGGTGGTTGGCAGCGGCAGCGAGCCTAGCGCAAATTTCTTTACCGGATTACCCGCCGATCCATTATTATCTGCCGGAACACTCCTTTGACTTAGAAAGTTTTTTCACTAAAGTAAATGAACATTTGAACAACTATCCTTGCATGTTGGTAGTTGTCAGTGAAGGAATTCGCTCGGCTGCAGGAAACCCGATTGCTGAATTTGAGATAGGCGGGAGCAAGGTACCGGGAGGGGCCGCGCAAATGTTATCTTCCGAATTGCGTAACCGGGGAATTCCGTCCCGAAGCGAGGTTTTAGGTATTTTGCAGCGGGCGAATACTTGGTCCGTGTGTGAGCGTGACCGCCAGGAAGCTATATTTTTAGGGAGGCAGGCTGTCGAAGTCTTAGGCCAGGGTAAGAGCAAAGTCATGCTGGGCTTGCCGACGGAGGCTATTGATTTTGTCGAAGGCGGTAAGGCGCAATTGGCCGAGCTGAAAGGTATTGCAGGGTTGGAACGCCCTGTCGATCCTTGTTATTTGACAGAGAGTGGAATTGATCCCTCTTTTACTACTTGGTTACAAAATAAAATGGGAGAACCTTTGGCGGACGCCAACAGTGCTCGTCAAGTATGGGAGCTGGCGGCGGAACAGTTTGTCAATAAGATGGGTTAAAAGTGGAGAATTTCTGCGAAGGAGTGATGAAGCCAGTGCGTAGAATAAATGTGCACTCGGAACGATGTATCGGGTGCCGGGTTTGTGAACAATGGTGTACCTGGCAGCATAACGGTTCAGAGGAGGAGCAAAGCCGAATTTATGTGCAGAGAATGCATTCGGAATACAGCAACCTGCCTCAGATTTGCCACCAGTGTGTCGATACACCATGTATTGAAGCCTGCCGTTTCGATGCCCTGTGTAAGAACGAAACGACCGGCTCCATTCAGGTGGATCGAAAACTATGCACAGGGTGCCGAGCCTGTGTCAGGAAATGCCCCTACCAGGCGATCAGCTTTGATTCGACCCAGAAGAAAGTGCGGATTTGTGACCTTTGCGCCGGAGAGCCTCAATGTGTCAGGCATTGTCCGGAAAGAGTGCTGGAGTATAACGGTGATGCCCAGGAGGGGATGCCAGAATATCCGCTCGGACTTAGTGTAGGATTGTGGTCCTGGCGTGGAGGTGAGGCCAAGTGAGTAAGACCATGTATGGCTTGGCTGGGAAACTCCTCAGGGTTAATCTAAGTACAGGGACTTGTGTCGCTGAGCCCACACCCGTAGAGATCTATACCGCTTACCTGGGCGGCAGGGGTGTTGGCGCATATCTTCTGACTAAGGAAGTGACCGCAGGCGCGGACCCCCTGGGTCCAGACAATAAACTAATCTTTACTACGGGCCCTTTGACCGGGACGTTGACCCCAGGAGCAGGCAGGATGAATGTGGCATTTCGGTCACCATTGACGTGCGCCTACTCGTATTCACTCTGTGGTGGTCACCTAGCTGCTGAATTCAAATTTGCCGGTTATGATGTTGTGATCATTGAAGGTCAGGCCTCTAAGCCAGTATACCTATGGATCAATGATGCCAAGGTTGAATTGCGTGACGCTGCACACCTCTGGGGATTGGATACACATGCGACAGAAGATGCTATTAGGGTTGAGTGCCGAGATACCCGAATTCACACTGCTTGCATCGGCCCGACCGGGGAGAAACTGGTTCGCTATGCGATGATCCAGTCTG
Organism: Peptococcaceae bacterium BRH_c23; assembly: GCA_000961805.1. The sequence goes on from LADV01000127.1 coordinate 20,071, forward strand.
ATTATCATCGCGAGTTCGGCCGAGGCGGTGCCGGTGCGGTGATGGGCAGCAAGAATTTGAAGGCGATAGTCGTGCGTGGAACAGGACAAGTGAGCGTGTCTGACCGACAACACCTCGGGCGTCTGACTGAAGACGCATACCTCGACTTAGCGGCCAGTCCTAAAGCTAAGCTTCGCCGTTCGGTTGGAACACCTGAAATGATCGATGGAACTAACAAGTTGGGCTATTGGGGTACACGTAACTTCAGCACAGGCTATTTTGCCGAAGCCAGCGCGATTAATGCTGCTAGCCTGCAAAAGGATTATTATGAGGGCAGCATGTCCTGTTATGGATGTCCGATAGCTTGTGGTAAAGTAAGCAAAATTAAAGCCGGAAAATATATTGACACTAAGATCGAAGGCCCGGAGTTCGAGACGGTGGGCCTGCTGGGGGCCAATTGTGGCATTGTTGACCAAGCAGTGATCATCAAGGCTACGGAGCTATGTGATCAGTATGGTATGGACACGATGTCCGCTGGAGCTACTGTCTCTTTGGCGATGGAATGTTTTGAGCAGGGGATTATTACTACGAAAGATACAGGGGGTATGGATCTTTCTTTTGGTAGTGCTGAAGGACTGCTGCTAATGTTGGAACAGATAGTGAAACGCCAGGGTTTGGGAGACATCTTGGCTGAAGGGTCCAAGCGAGCCGCTGAGCATTTTGGCGTTCCGGAACTGGCAATGCAGGTCAAAGGACAGGAATTTGCGACCTATGAGCCCAGGGGCTGTGTCGGAATGGGTCTGTCCTATGCGGTGTCGACCCGGGGGGGGCACCATATGTTTGCTCCAACGATGGGTGCGGAAACGACGGGAGACGGTTCTAGGCGCCTGCTTACCGAGGGTAAGGCCGCCATGGTGGTGGATACCCAAGCACAGATGGTAGTCGTGGATTCCTTGGTTCTTTGCGCATCGATGCGTTTTGCTATGAGTTTGGACAATCAAATGGAGTTTTATCGGGCGGTAACGGGGCGCACCCTGAAACCTGTTGAAGCTAGGTATGCCGCGGAGAAGATTATTGCGATTGAGCGCTTGTTCAACCTGCGTGAAGGGTTCACACGCCGAGATGATACTCTACCGAAGCGTGCACTACAGGAGCCGGTGCCGGATGGACCCAGCCAGGGAAGCAAAGTCGACTTGGAACCCATGTTGGAGGAATATTATAGTCTGATGGGCTATGATACGGAAGGTTGGCCGACTGCCGACACCCTGAAACGGTTGGAGCTGGAAGAATTCGCATCGATTCTTCAACAAAAACTGTAGAACTATGGTGCCAAGAGACCAGAAGTTAGAGGTCTAACAGCTAGTTACTTTTTTAGAGGTGACGGGCGAAGAGCGATCAGTCGACTCGACTAATCGCTCTCAGCTCTCGGGTGCAGTAACTACTGCATCCTTTTTTGCTTATGAGCTAAGCTTTTAAGGCTAGAATCAGGATAAAATTTTATAAAGTGAGGCAAAATTGGATGTCTAAACTGGAAAATGAATTTGTATCGGTTGCAGTTAAATCAAAGGGTGCCGAAATGCATAGCCTTATATCAAAACATGACGGAACGGAATATATCTGGCAAGCGGATTCTAAATATTGGGCTTGGCATGCTCCGGTGTGTTTTCCGATTGTTGGCAAACTAGTTAATAACCAATATCAAGTAGGTGACAACGCGTATTGTCTTACCGTGCACGGATTTGCCAGAGACATGGAGTTCCAGGAAATTGAGTCGGCAACCGACCGAGTTGTATACCGTCTTAATTATGACAAAACCACCCTTGCTAAGTTTCCTTTTAAATTCCAACTTGATATCAGTTACACGCTAGTTGGAAGCGGTGTCACCATAGAATACGTTGTTAAAAATGTGGACGACAAACCCATATATTTCTCTATTGGGGCTCACACAGGCTTTAATTGCCCACTATTAACCGATGAAATGCTTGATGACTACGACCTGGTCTTTGAAAAAGCCGAAACAGCTAAACGCTATTTTACTGACGAGGGCTTAGTATCAGGGCAGACGGAATTGTTATTGCAGGGAGACAACATCCTACCGCTATCACAAGAACTGTTTAGAGACGTTTTGATTTTCAAGAATTTACAATCCCAATATGTCACTCTTAGAGGCCGGAAATCTGGTAAATCCGTAACCGTTCATTTTGAGGGTTTTCCTTATATTGGCATCTGGACCAAACCGGAGGGCGCGCCTTTTGTTTGTATTGAGCCTTGGTACGGAATACCTGATAGTGCTGGAGAAAGTAAGCAGATTTCAGAGAAAGAAGGTATACATTTTTTGGCACAGGAACAGGAATTTAGATGTGCTTACCAGATTGTTATTGGATAAGAAAAATTAATGGAGGAATTATGATGAATAAGCATGTTCGGAATGTGATGCTCGAAGCGCGTGAAAAAAGTTATGGGCTAGCAGCTTTTACTGTTCAAAATGCAGAAATGATCAAAACAGTTCTTAATGTATCAAAGGAACTAGCTGTTCCGGTACTCTTGATGTTTGGTCAAAAGCCCCTTCAGCATCTCGACATGAAAGTCCTGGTTAACATTGCCAGAACTTATGAAGACATATATGAGATTCCGGTATATCTGCATCTAGATCACAGCCGGAACCTAGATCAAATCCAAAAGGCTATTGAAGAAGGGTTTGATTCAGTTATGTATGACGGATCTGCTTTATCATGGGAAGATAATATCGCAAATACAAGAAGAGTTGTTGCCATGGCCCAAGTAAAGGATGTGGTTGTTGAAGCAGAAATAGGAAAGATTGCTGGTGTAGAGGATGACATTCAAGTACGTGAGAACGAAGCTTATTTGACAACTCCGGAAGAAGCGAAGGAATTTACGGAGTTGACAGGAACTGATTGGTTAGCGGTGTCAATCGGAACAGCTCATGGTTGGTATCATGAAACTCCAAAGCTTGATTATACACGCATTGAGGCTATCCGGGCTGCTGTAAATATACCGCTGGTTATGCATGGTGGCTCTGGGCTATCGGATGACGCTATCAGGCAGGCAATTAAAGCAGGTATTACAAAGATAAATGTTGATACAGAATTGCGCAGGGCATTTATGAGTGGAGTGGCAGACTCACTATCTTTAAATCAGGTGTTAGAGGATTTTGTTAGCCATATTAAGGTTGGTGAGGAGAAACTAGCTCAGACTGTGCGGGAAAAGCTCATGTTATTCGGAACAGGTGTTAATTTTGCGCGATGAATTTAGAGGTAGGTCTTTATTGAGGAATAGAACTTAGAGGAGGTAACTATGAAACAAATATTCATCAATTTTAAACGTTTTGATGTCCCTAAAAGTTTGGGAGGAGTTTGTCCCTATGAAAAAGGAGATGAATGGATTGAATGGATTCTAGACGAGTGTATAAACTATGAAATTGGTAAACTTGAAGGTGTATTGATATCGTTCATGTTTCCAGAGTCTTTGATTGTTAGTGCCGTAAAACGTCTGCAAACCTACCCTGAAGCGGATAGGAAAGCCATAGCAGTAGGGTGTCAGGGGGTTTACAGGGAAGATGTCGTAGTAGGTGGTAACTTCGGGGCTTTTAGTACCAACAGGCCTGCTGTTATAGCCAAAAGTCTAAACTGCAGTTGGACGATGATAGGGCATTCTGAAGAGAGAAAAGATAAGATGGGGATAATAATCACCTATGATCCTAAGAGTTTAGATAGCAACCTTGGGCGACAAACTGTCAAGGCTGCAGTTGATACAATACTAAATCAAGAACTGAAGTGTGCCATAAACAGGGGATTAAAAGTCTTGTTTTGCATCGGTGAAACTGCTGAGGATAAAGGTGACGGAGATTTCGTTCAGCAAAAGCCTCGAATCAAGGCAGTCCTGAAAGAGCAGTTGCTAAACGTATTAACAGGGTTTGATAAAGCTCAACTGGATGGTAACCTGGTTATCGGCTATGAGCCAATCTGGGCCATTGGACCGGGAAAAACACCCCCGGGAAGTGAATATATTGCCTTTGTGTCAGCTTATATTAAAGAGATTATTGCAAAAGAATTTAATTTTGTGCCTCCAGTTGTATATGGTGGTGGCTTAAAAGAAGAGAACGCCGGGCTTATCTCTAAGATAGACACTATTGACGGCGGTTTAGTTGCTCTTACAAGATTTACGGGTGAGATAGGATTTTATCCTGAAGAGTTAAAGAAAATAATCTCCAAATACCTTGAATAAGCAATGAGTAAAAAAAGTTTCTTGAGGGAGGTCAAATCACAGTGAAAATTGCATTTGAATACGGACAAGGTTTGATGGAAGCCAATTTACCGGATAATACGGACGTGTTTATACCTGGGGAAACAGTTGCAGACCCACAATACCTTAAGAACATTGAGGAAGAAACAATAAAATCGATACTTAATCCGATAGGGGTTCCATCCATTTCCCGACAAGTACAAAAAGGGTCAAAGGTTACAATCGTATTTCCGGATAGGGTCAAGGGAGGTGTCCAAGAAACCTCTCACAGAAAGATATCAATCCCTATAATCATTGAGGAATTTCTCAAGGCCGGAGTTGAAAAAAAAGATATAAAACTTATTTGCAGTAACGGCTTACATCGGAAAAATACCAGGGAGGAAATCAAAAGCCTCTTAGGTGAAACGGTATTCAATGAGTTTTGGTGGACTAATCAGATCGTCAATCATGACAGTGAGGACTGGAGTAAGCTAGTTGACCTTGGTCATGACGAAATGGGTAACCCGGTAATCATGAATAGAGAGGTTTTTGAATCTGACCTAGCCGTGCTGATTGGGCACGTTCTGGGTAACCCATATGGCGGTTACTCTGGTGGATATAAGCACTGTGCTACCGGTATTACACATTGGAAGTCTATTGCTTCACACCATGTCCCTCATGTGATGCATAGGTCTGACTTTACTCCAGTAAACAACCATAGCTTGATGCGCAGAAAGTTTGATTCCATTGGACGATATATGGAAAAATGTATGGAAAAAAATTCTTTACTTGTGATGCTGTGCTGGATACATACCAGAGACAAATTGCGGTTTTTACGGGGTATGCTGGTGAAATACAGCCCTTGTCATGGGAAATTGCCGACAAAAGGACTTATGTACCTTGGGCTGAGAAGAAATATGATATGATGATTTTGGGTATGCCTCAGGCCTTCCATTATGGAAACGGAATGGGGACCAACCCGATTTTCATGATGCAGGCCATATCAGCACAAATAATCAGACATAAGAGGATATTGAAGGATAACTGTGTGGTAATCTGCTCATCAATCTGCAATGGTTATTTTCATGATGAGGAATTTCCGTCCTACAGGGCGGTGTATGACCTTTTCCAAAAAAACTACCACAATACACTTCCTGACCTTGAAAAGTACGGTGAGTATTTTGCAAATAATCAAGAATATATTGATAAATATCGTTTCAATTATGGCTACCACCCTTATCATGCCTTCTCAATGATATCCTGCGGACATATAGTAGAACAACATTGTTCCGCTCTCTATATCGTTGGCGCTTATGAACCAGGCTATGCCCGCAGTATGGGAATGAAAACGAGAGCTACTTTTGAAGAAGCATTAATGGATGCCAACAAATATGTAGGAAGCAACCCTAATATCCTAGCCCTTCCAAAAGCCTTTAAACTTGCCAGCGTACATCTCGGAATGAAAGACAGCATCGAGAGGTAAAACCTATCGGAAGGGATGTTCTTGAGACACTGCTGTTTGGCTGATTGTGGCGGCGGTCATGATGAGTCTAGGCTTTAAAAGGATATTCGTCTGGAAAAAGGGGTATTGTAAAAGGGTTTAGGACGTTGCGGAATTGTAGGAAAAGAAGTATCATTATACGAATCTATTTGGCCGGATATTAGAAACTAGAGGTGTAGTCAATGATCACCGATCCCTTAAAAATCTTTATTTCAGTCGTGGAGCTCAAGAATTTCTCCCGTGCTGCTGAAGAACTATATATATCCCAACCCAGTGTGAGTTTACAAATTCGGAATTTAGAAAATGAACTTGGCACAAAACTTATTAATCGTTCGCCAAAACATTTGGAACTTACTCAATCAGGCGAGATTTTCTATGGATATGCTAAGAACATCTTGCTTTTATATGATAAGGCCAAAGAGGAAATTGATTTGTTATCGAATGTGGTCACAGGGGGATTGAAAGTTGGGGCAAGCAATACGATTGGAGAGTATATTTTACCCTTTGTATTGACTGAATTCGCGGCTCAATTTCCGAAAGTAGGGATTGAAACGTTAATCGCCAATACGGAAGAGATTAGTCATGCAGTTCGAGCTAACCATTTGGACCTTGCCCTTGTGGAAGGAGAAGTCAGTCATTCAGACCTTATTATCCGTCCGTTAATGGAGGATGAGATTATTTTAGTGGTGCCTAATCAACATGCCTTGGCTAGACTGCCAATCGTTACCGCGGATCATCTGCAGGATCAAGTATGGATTTTGAGAGAAAGCGGCTCCGGAACTCGTGCCTTCAGCGACAAGCTAATTAAAGATCGAGGAATTCAGGTTAAAAAATCATATATTTTGGGAAGCGGTCAAGCTGTCAAGCAAGCAGTGATAGCTGGGCTAGGAATTGCCCTTGTCTCCAATTGGATCGTCCGCAAAGAATTAAAGGCTAGAGAACTTACGGCTATTCGGATAAAAGGGAAGCGTTTAACACGTTATTTTTCGTTAATAACATCAAAGAACCATGAACAGTCTAAGGCAGTGGAAGTTTTCACGGAACAACTTTTTACTCATGAGCTACTAACTTCGGCGAGTGAATCAGCCCGCAAGGGAATAGATGTTTAAGTTAAAACAAGAGAGTCTAACTGATTACCTTTTGAGGGTAGCAGCCAGACCTTTGTATATTTTAAGGCGTTTTGACAGGAATAATAGCGTAACCCAAACGTGGAGTGTTGAATTTTTGCCTTGAGTACCTAGTACCAAACATATGTTGACTGGGTATGATATAATACCATTGTATTAAAAGTAAGGTCGGTGGA
>LADV01000110.1 GCA_000961805.1 Peptococcaceae bacterium BRH_c23
AGAATCAGACTCCAGGTCTCGGCTGGCCATAGTAAAGAAGATTTGGACTTTGCGGTTACTTGTTTCAAGCAAGTAAAGGAAGATATGAATCTCTAGTTCATGAATGGTTTAGGCATGGCAAGTAAATAATCAATCTCGTCATGGTAAAGGCTACTCGACATTTTAGAGGCCTAAGTGATATTCATGTCAGGAATGTGTTATAATATGGAAAAACAAGGATGTGTCTATATGTCACCTTCTCCTAAAGAGTTGTCAGCCCATTACAGCTACGCGGACTATTTGACCTGGCCGGAAGACGAGCGGTGGGAACTGATTGACGGAGTTCCCTACAATATGACTCCCGCCCCTACACCAAAACATCAAGAAATATTAGGAGAATTGTTTCGCGTTTTGGCAAATTGGCTTAAAGGAAATAAATGTAGAGCTTATATGGCTCCGTTTGATGTCCGTCTAGCTGAAACTGAGATACCTGATTCAGGGATTGATAAGGTTGTTCAACCAGATATTTCGGTGGTATGTGATCCGCAGAAAATTGATAATCGTGGATGTTTAGGAGCACCGGACATGATTATTGAAATACTATCCCCTTCAACATTTAAAAAGGACATGGGGGTAAAGCTTGCCCTCTATGAAAGTTCTGGGGTTAAAGAGTATTGGGTCGTCTACCCCCTAGATGAAACAGTCATGGTATTTCTACTTCATAACAGCCAGTATGGAAAACCCACGGTCTACTCAGTGCCGGATGTGATACCAGTGAAATTATTCCAAGATCTCACGATACCCTTGGAATCCGTTTTTCGATGATTTCTGATGAGTAAAAGCAGCTAATCTTTACACGAAGATTAGCTGCTTTTTTGTTTCTTCACAGTTAGACTACACTTATTTAGAATAAGAACAGTTGATGGTGTATCAATATATTGATATAATAAGGCGGGAGGCTAAGGATTATGCCGTTAATTAGACCTAGTTCAGACCTGAGAAATAAATATAATGAAATCTCTGATTTCTGCCACAAATATTCTGAACCTGTCTATATCACAAAAAATGGTCAAGGGGATTTGGCGGTGATGAGTATAGAAACCTTTGAGCGTATTGTGGGCAAGTTTGAACTTTGTAAACTGCTTAATGAAGGCATTGATGATATTAGGAACAATAGAGTTTTATCGGCTGAGGATGTATTCAAACAAGTTGAAAGTGCTATAAGAGAATGAAAAAGTATAGCGTTTTCATGACACATACTGCTACGGAGGACTTGAAAGGCATTGCATCATACGTTGCTAATGAACTAAAGGAGCCTTCCATTGCTAAAAAGCTTGTACAAACTATTAAAGAAGCAGTAATGAGCCTGGACCAAATGCCCACCAGATATTCATTGCTGCGCGACGCGAGTCTTGCATTTCAAGGGATAAGAAGATTGATGGTTGATAATTATATGGTAGTTTTGTTACTTTTGGGGCGTAATGTATTTATCGTAGTAAAATATGCCGACAGCCGTGTGTAGTTCTGGTCTTCTCACATACGGAAATATTTACCTTTTTATGGTATAATGATATCGTCCAATTGATAAATGTCTGTTAGATAAGATAAACCGGAAAACCCAAATGTAAGCTTCCGTGGCGAGTGAGTCAGTTAATGATTATGATAGAGTTTTGTAACTACATGCAGAAGAAAGTTACCTTGAATAAAGGAGAGTGTTATTATGCCAGTACCCCAAGAAGAAAGACAATACACGTATGCAGACTACCTAGCATGGCCTGAAGATGAAAGAGTAGAAATTATTGATGGTGTTCCCTATATGCATGCAACCCCTTCACCAGAGCATCAGGAGATATCAATGAATTTATCTACTCAGATTTCAGTCTACTTAAAGGGAAAACCTTGTAAAGTTTATGCAGCACCATTCTCTGTTAGGTTAACTATGGGTGACGAAAAGAGAGATGAAGACATTAAGAAAGTTTTTGAGCCTGACATTACCATTGTATGTGACAAATCTAAAATTGATAAACAAGGCTGTAAAGGTATACCCGACTTGATAATTGAAATTATTTCTCCATCTTCGATAAAACATGACAGGGTTACCAAGTTTAATCAGTATGAAAAAGCTGGAGTTGTAGAATACTGGATTGTAGAGCCAGAAGGAAAGCTTGTAAGTGTATTCTTATTGCAAAGCAACGGTAGGTATGGTAGGCCAGAAATATACACAGAAGAGGAAAAAATAACTGTTTCAATATTTCCAGATTTAACTGTAGATTTGAGTGCGGTGTTTCCTTCTATTTAAGAAAAGAGCGTATATATAAACAAAAATGAAGAGCAGCAGAGCTATTGGCATAGAGCGATAAAATGTGATGGAAAGAAGGTCTAATACTAAGCCAATGGGCAGAGGATTTATATGTACAAAGGATCTTTTCCTGGAAATGATAGGAAAAGATCCTTTGCTTTTATGAATATGCTATCTGCTTCCTTTGTCGTAGGGGATAGCCACCGCTCGAGGCGCCTGGGAGGATTTGGAGCTAAAGGCCAGTACAATCAGTGTGGCAATAAACGGTATCATCTTGTAGACATCACTGGGGATCGCTGCCGTTGCCAGAAAGGGGATAACCGAATAGGTGGAGGCAATGGTCTTCATAAGTCCGAAGAAAAATGCGGCAACAGAACACGAAGCGGTTTCCATTGGCCGAAGATCATAACGGCAAGAGCTAAAAATCCATAACCGGATACGGTCTGATTAAAATTTGTCGATGTCGGCACCACGAACACCAGTCCTCCAAGGCCGGCCAAGGCACCTGAAATGAGCACGCCTGCGCAGCGCATTTTATAGACATTGATACCTACAGAATCCGCGGCATGTGGATGCTCTCCGCAAGCCCTTAAGCGCAGTCCAGAGAAGGGGTCATCAGCACAACCGTTGAAAGTCAAGTAGCTCAGATCACTTCGTTAGACAGAGCGAATATTGTGAGGATTGCTGGAGCAGACCGCTATGCAACCTCCCTTGCCGTAGCCCAATACTTCAATTTATCCGGGCAAAATGTCTGTATAGCCACAGGCAACAACTTCCCAGATGCCCTGGCCGGAAGTGTCTATGCGGCTAATCACAATGCCCCGATAATTCTGGCGGATGGGAGCTTATCCGATCAGGTCATGAATTATCTCAACGCCAAAAAACTGACTGGAGCGACCATATTCGGAGGAGAGGCTGTAGTCAGTAAAGACATTGAGCAGCAGCTTGGACAGTTGATTGGACATTATTTGGAGGGAATAATATGCCGTAGAAAAAATATTATGATCCTGTATTACGCAATCCCAATAGGCAGGAAGTCATAATAATACTTGGAGCCGTAGGCATAGGAGTACTAGCTGTAGTTGCTGTGAAGGTATTTAGTTGATACTAGCATAAAGAAAATTGAACCCCGGCAAGCCCGAGGTTCAAAAATGGCAGGACGGATCTGAGCAACAATGTGGAAACACGGGGTGATCTCAATGATCGGCAATCCGAGGTACTCAAGCTGGCAGCACAAGGGAAGATGTATAAAGAAGTTGCCGCCGACTCGGGCTTAAGTGATTTGTCTAATGGTATAATATTCAAGAAAGTTATACGGATTTTCGACTTTTCGAAATCGAAGAGGGCTTTGAATTAACAGAGGTTATGGGAATTAATTCCATGGAACTACCGAACCTCCTTAACTTAACTTTGCTGCTTGTACTTAACAGAACATGCTTTCGAGAAGTAATTTGTAGATGTATCAGAGCGCAACAATGTTCCAGTACTGGGAAAAATTGACGAACTTGGTTTTCCTGCTGCAACTTGGTTAGTGTTTGAGGCAAATGGGGAACTCCCAGATGCTATTCAAAAAATTCATAAACAATGAGGTGTAACATGGACGAATTCCACCATGAGGCGCTACTTAATGCCGATTTCATTGACCAAAAACCGGTTATGTGTCGAGGATAAACTTAACAAGCAAACTATGGCCCCAGCTAATGCAAGAGACATGTCCCAATGTGTGTCCCAAATATCTCCCTGAAGTCCAAGGAAAGCCTCTGCGCCTCCGCCCAACATTAAAGCCACGCACCACTCAACTAATTCATAAAGAGCACTTACACCAAGGACTAATCCGAGAACAATGGTTATGAGCAATTTCCCTTTTCGGAAGGGAGATGTTCGCAGCAGGATTTCCCTTAAAGTAAGGGCCCAAACAAAGCCGCCAACAAAATGGCCAAACCGATCATAGTAATTCCTCCCAAGATGAAAAGAATCCCTTAGCCAGTTAAACAGTGGTACTTTGCCATAGGTGTAATGCCCACCGATGAGGACTATTATTGCACCCAAACATAGAAGCAGGTAAACTGGGGTGGTGAGACGGAACTTATTATAAGTATAAATAATAATAATTGTCCCCAAAACAATCGGAGTAACCTCTAAAAACCAGGTACCCAATTGGTAAGGCTTGTAAGCAGACCATATAAACATTACGACAAAGCTTGTTAGAAGGAAAAAGTGTATCAGTCTAACTGATTTTAAGCTTGAAATTTCCATTTGCGCTTCTCCTATCTTTTGATTTCTTACTTCTAGCATGGTTTAGTTACAGAAAAAAATTCAACAAATAAATAACTAGTCAATTGAGTTGTTGAATAAGTTAAGAGCAGGAATCAGCACATAAGTGGCGACGGACGAAAGCAATTTGAAAAATGATATAATAAACTTGAAGTTGATGCATGATGTTTCTGAACTTCGGGCTATTATTAATGAGCGCCCTGATAGCACTTCCGTTTATCAAATCTTCTGTTTGAACTCAGCAATCTGGGTCAAGAATTACTTCTCCTTTTGATTTATGCTATATACGGGAGGTGAGAAAATGAATCAGGTTGAAACAGTGATGGCAGTGCAAAAAATGCAGGATTATATTGAGGCCCATATATATGAAGAGATTACACTTAAGCAACTCTCAAATGTAGCTGGGTATTCTTCATGGCACTCGGCGAGAATTTTTAAAGAAATAACTGGAAGAACACCCTTTGATTATATTCGTGCGTTAAGACTCACCAGAGCAGCACTTGTTCTTCGCGATGAGGAACGCAAAATAATAGATGTTGCATTGGATTTTGTATTTGACTCTCACGAAGGCTTCACTCGTGCTTTTTCCAAAGAGTTTGGCTTACCCCCAAAAAGATATAGTCAAAACACTCCGCCTATACAACTTTTTATGCCTGCAAGAGTTTTCGATACCTACCGAGCATTTCATAATGGAGGAATGAATATGAGTGAGAAAAAAGCAACCAAAACAGTATTTGTGCAAATTATTGAACGTCCTGCCAG
>LADV01000111.1 GCA_000961805.1 Peptococcaceae bacterium BRH_c23
TCTGAATTGTTGAACCGTCGTCAATTAGGTCTGCCACGTATTTACCGATTGCTTCCTGAACCGGGCCAATTTTAGGGAGCCCGACTTCTGTTAGAGGTGTGTTATCTTCGACAATGGCTGAAACCTGAGAGATATGAACTAAGCAATTTCCATTGGCAAATGGAACGTTGGGGTTAACCTCCAACACAACAGTCCGGGCTTTCTTAATCGCTGCCATCGTATAATCCGTTGCTAAACTGATGGAAAAATAACCATGTTCATCCATCGGTGAGGCAAGCGAAAAGACAGTATCCGATGGAAAGAGTCCATCTTCAAACAACCTTGGCATTTCGCTAAAATAACTGGGAATGTAATCGATCCAGCCTTGCTGACCCCCCGCTCGTGTAGCGCCTCCGAAGAAGAATGCCACATGGCGGATATGGTCGACTGTTTCAGGATCAATATACCCGAACTTCCTTAACGGAAGAATCTGATATACTTTCACGTCATGATACTCCCGACGATGCTCTGATAAAGCCGTCAAAAGAGCCGGTGGTTCACCAACTCCTGTTGGTACGACAAGACAATCTCCATCTTGGACAAGCTTAATACCCTCGACTGCTGTGCAAAGTTTCTTTTGGTAAAGTTCTGTAAAATTAGGCAATTTTCTCTCACCTCAAAACATTCTTTAATAATTTACTTCCTGCCCAGAGGAAACAAACTCCCTCGATAACTCTAAAATTATTACAATCACATTAAAGCTACGACGTATTTAACAGCTTATTTACTCACGCTTGTAGCAGCCTTTAATTCACCGTTATTATCAAGTGGTGGTTTAGTAATGAAGGCAATGCCCAAACCAACTAAACTGGCAACTCCACCGATGAGGAAGGCGCTTTTAAAATTACCCGTTGCATCTTTGGCCATCGCTGAAACTATCGGAGCACCAACCGCTGAAGCACTGAAGAATAAGAGTACTAAACCATAATTTACACCTAGGTGCTTCGCACCAAAGAAGTCAGCAACCGTAGCTGGCATGGTACCTAAAAAACCACCGTAACAGAAGGCGACGATACCAATGCCTACCAGTGATATGAAACCTTGCAGTTGGTTGAGGAAGAGCATGGTAACACCAGAGACAAATAATAGCACCATCAGAGTACGTACACGACCCATCCTATCCGCAGCAGCGCCCCAAAGAAAGCGTCCCGAGGCATTCCCAATGGAGATCAGCATGATTGCAAACGTTGCCGCATAGTCAGAAAGACCTGCTTGAAGCGCCAGAATCTTACCAAAAGGTATCACCATTAAACCCGAGATACAACCAATCAAAAGGATCATAGAGAGCATATAAAATTGAGGAGTTGCCAACATTTCCTTGGGTGAATAATTCCGAGTCACGATTGCAGCCTTAGTACCAGCAACCGGCGGAGTCCAACCAAATGGTTGATAACCAGGTGGTGGGTTTTTCAGAAACTGTGCCGCTCCGATAATCAAGATACCAAAAACAATGCCGAATATCGCGAAGGTTTCCAGCACCCCCTTGCTACTGACTAAACTTTTTGCAATCGGGGTAAATATCAATCCACCAGCACCTAAAGAGCCTACCACTAATCCGGTAATAGTTCCTTTTCTATCTGGGAACCATTTAGACACGCAAGCAATAACCGGAGTATAAATCATACCCACACCAAAACCCATCAAAGCCCCATACGTCAGATACAAAAGCCACGCTCGATCAGCAGTAGTATAGCTGGCCAAAAAGACGCCTAAGCCGATCATAAAACCACCAACAGAAGCTACTTCCCGAGGGCCAAATTTGTCCTGAATCCTACCTCCAACAACAGTACCTAAAGCGAAGATTCCCAAGGTAAAAGAAAATGTAAGGGCTGCAGCTGCCTGTGTCCAACCAAACATTTTGACTAAAGGTCCTTGAAATACTCCCCAGATATATACTGCACCTGAACATAGCATAATTATCATTCCTGCAAGGGCAACGATCCAGCGTTTACTCATTTGCGATTCTCCTTTTTATAAATATTTTGATTTGACTCTATAAATAGATAATGATGACAAAAAGGTTTACGTGTCTTAGCTAATGCAAGTTCATCAGATGCTGTGATCTGACAATGATATTCCCCTTCCCTTCAGGTTCTCTCCTTTCCGTCTCTTTCTGTGTCCAAAATAACTAATATTGTTTGTTATATTCGTAATCTACAGAATTATCTTGCAATTGTCATGCCAAGGAATTTTTTGGCTGCTTAATAAAGCTGATAAAAGCTATTCATACGGGTTACGGTCTTGTATCTCTTATGACTTTCATAAATGCCTCGACCCAGAGATGTACACTATCGTTTACATTCAAAGGCACTTAATTCATCTTCTGTCTAAGTGTCCTTGCTTTATAACCATGTCTACCTTTGGATACATGTACCCGAGTGTTTACATCTTAAATGGCGCCTCCCAGACGGTTTGCCGAGAGCTATAATTTTGTTTTAATTCTATTCCCCGTTTGAGGGTATCTTACTTTTTATCAATCATCCTGTAATACGGCATAAGCCCTTCAGAAGAAGGGCTTATGCTTCGCTTTTATTAAGTTACTCCATGTCCATGGTAAACGTCCATCCACAATAGAATTCCTCTGGATGGGGATCTGGTGGGCATGCAATACAACTCGTCTTAATTCGAGAGTCAATCGTTGAAGCGAATAACGAGTACTCAACTTCACCCACTGGCTTACAAGGATGATCCGGAAGATTTTTTCGTTTTCGGGCAGATTGGACACGGCAATCAAGCATTTTGAAAATTAAGGTTTGTTCGTCTGGTCTAGAGCATTCTTGAACATTTAAAAAGGCATAAAGTCGGAACTTTAATGCTCTTTCCAAGGCGTCTAGCCCACCGTTTTTAGGTAAGTCAAGGAAGGATATAATGCGTTTAGCCTCAAGAACAGTAAACCGTCGCCATGCCTCAATATCACGCTCCACTGCTTCTTCCATTCCCCGTGCTTGCTCAACTGCTTGGAACCATAGCCCATCGTGAGCTATCCAACGTTTGGCAAAGTCTTCTAATAGTTCAAGTGCTTGTTCTCGTGTTAAATCTTCTTTAGAGTTTAACATTCTAGGTTCCTCCCTCTAACAGGTTTACATCCCCTTGAAAACTGGTTTTCTCTTTTCTAGAAAAGCCTTTGTTCCTTCTGTGGCATCCTCGGTATTTTGCAATGTGTCTAAGACATATTCTGCAAGTTCGTATCCTTCCATCCCTCTGTTAACAGCCTTTTTAACAGCACGGATCGAGAGAGGGGGCATTTGCTTAATTTCTTCGGCCAGCGCCAAAGTAGCCTCCATCAATTGCTCAGGGGGAACCACCTTCATAACGAAACCCCACTGAACCGCTTCTTGTGCGCTGACAAATTTCTTTGTCAGCAGTACTTCTTTGGCTCGGAAACGCCCAACTTCGCACGGAAGCCTTATGATTCCATACGGTCACAATATACCAAGACTCGTGGCTGGCCAGCCAAACTTTGCCTTTTCGGAGGCCACATTCAAATCAAAGGCCAAAACCCATTGGGCGCCGTCACCAGCGGCTGCACCATTAATCGCACCTAAAACAGGTTTCTGAAAATCGTAGAAGGATTTAGCCATGACTAACAGACTATGATTGACAGTTTTCTGCAATGCTGCATCCTGAGTTCCCGCGTCTAATTCATTAATATCAGCTCCACTACAAAATCCGCGACCCGATCCAGTAACGATCAAGACTTTGGTTTCAACGTCTGCTTCCAGTTCAGCGAGGGTGGCAAGAATTTCACGTCTCATGGTCATATTGACAGCATTGAGTTTGTCCGGCCGATTTAAGGTGAGTATTGCCGTTCCTTCTCTTTTCTCCACAATAATTGTCTCAAGCCCCATAAAATGACTCCTTTGCATTAGACTTTACTCATATAACTTTACTCTCTCTCTAATCCAACTCACAATCTCCGTCGTAGTTGCTCCCGGCGTAAACAACGCTTCAACGTGCCCAGCCGTAATCAACGCTTCGATATCTTCCTCTGGAATCGTTCCCCCACCCATGAGTAAAATATCTTCCGCATTTTGCTCCTTGAGGAGCTCTTTAATTCTCGGAAAAATCGTCATGTGCGCTCCAGATAGAACACTTACTCCGATTAAATCAACATCTTCTTGGATCGCTGCTTCCACTAATTGTTCTGGGGTTTGATGCAATCCGGAATAGATGACTTCCATTCCTGCATCACGCAGAGCACGCGCGATCACCTTGGCCCCTCGGTCATGTCCGTCCAAACCTGGTTTTCCCACCAGGACACGAATTCGAGTTTTATTCATAACGTTTCCTCCCACACTATCCTAAAATACAGCTTGTTCTCGGTACTCTCCGAAGACATCTTTAAGGACTGCAATAATTTCTCCCTCTGTAGCATAAGCCCGTACAGAGTCCATAATCTTCGGAATCAAATTATCGGATCCCTTAGCTGCTTCCTTCAAATCTGTCAAGGTGGTCTGAACGCGGATGTTATCCCGGCTTTGTTTTAATGCAATGAGCTTGCGTACCTGTGCCCGCTCAACCTCGGGATCAATTTTCAGCAACTCCATCTTGTCGTCTTTTTTCTCATTGACAAATCCATTAATACCTACAATAATCCGATCGTTGCTTTCGATCTCTTTTTGATATCGATAAGCCGCATCGGCAATTTCCTGCTGGAAGAAATTTTCTCGAATTGCGCCTAGGACTCCTCCTAATTCATCAATCTTTCGGAAGTACTCTTCAGCGCCTTCTTCCATTTGATTGGTCAAGGTCTCCACAAAATACGAACCCGCTAACGGATCGATGGTATTCGTAACACCCGTTTCATAAGCGAGAACTTGCTGGGTTCTCAGAGCAATCTGAACGGACTTTTCTGAAGGCAATGCCAAGACCTCATCCATGGAATTGGTGTGCAACGACTGAGTTCCTCCTAGGACAGCAGCCATCGCTTGATAGGCAGTTCTCACAATATTATTTTCCATCTGTGGACCCGTTAGAGAACAGCCTGCAGTTTGAGTATGGAAACGAAGCAGTAGACTTTTCTCATTTTTGGCCCCGTATTTTCCCTTCATGTGACGCGCCCAGATCCGACGAGCTGCACGTAATTTGGCGATCTCTTCAAAGAAATCGGTATGGGAATTAAAGAAGAACGACAAACGAGGTGCAAAGTCATCCACATCAAGACCGGCTTTGATACCTGCCTCAACATAGGCAAAGCCATCCGCGAGCGTAAAGGCCAATTCTTGCAATGCTGTGGAGCCCGCTTCCCGAATATGGTAGCCGCTGATACTGATGGTATTCCACTTTGGCACATTATCTTTGGAAAACTTGAAAATATCCGTGATCAGACGCATCGAAGGATCCGGAGGGAAAATCCAAGACTTTTGAGCAATGTATTCCTTCAAAATGTCATTTTGAATCGTTCCGGTTAATTTATTAGCGGGAACACCTTGCTTTTCGGCAGCCACTATATACATGGCCCAAAGGATGGATGCTGGCGCATTGATGGTCATAGAAGTACTCACTTTGTCTAAGGGTATATCTTGGAACAAGGTTTCCATATCTTGTAGCGAATCAATGGCCACCCCGACACGACCAACCTCTCCGTAGGCACGTGGGTGATCCGAATCATAACCCATGATGGTTGGCATATCAAAAGCCACACTCAAACCAGTTTGTCCTTGGCTGAGTAAATACTTATACCGTTCATTCGATTCTGTGGCCGTGGCAAACCCCGCAAACATCCGCATAGTCCAGAGTCTTCCGCGGTACATATTGGCTTGGACTCCTCGGGTATAGGGATACTCGCCCGGATTTCCCAAATCTCGTTGATAGTCAATATCCACTGTATGACCTGGCGCATAGAGCGGGTCAATCGGTACACTCGACACTGTAAAGAACGGCCCTTTTCGCTCCTTTAGAGTGTCATAGTTTGCTTTCCAGCTCAAGAAGTTATTACTCATCCCATTTATCCTCCTTTAAAACGCTCTGCCCATAACGCCGCAGCGACTTCATAGGGATCTTCTTTTTCTATATCGCCCAATTTCTGTTGGGCTGTTTCCCATACGTCTTCAAACGTTGCTTGCAGTTTATCTTCCCAATGGCGCCAGACTTGTTTGCGAAGACGGTGTTTACGGCGCTCATCTCTTAGCCCAGACGTCTTCATATATGTTTGATGAGCCTCAGTCTTTTCGAATAGCGTCTCCACTCCAGTTCCATTTGTTACACTCGTTAAGACAACCGGTGGACGCCAGCCCAATCCATCACAACTTAAGTTTAACATCATCTCGATGTCGCCCTTCATACGTTCTGCCCCGGGCAAATCTGCTTTATTGATGACAAAAACATCAGCGACTTCCATAATTCCAGCTTTGATGGCCTGTATTCCATCCCCTGTTCCTGGGTTAAGTACGACCACGACGGTATCGGCCATTTGCATGATTTCTAGCTCAGACTGTCCGACTCCAACTGTTTCCAACAGAAGCCGCCCATACCCTCCGCCTTCTAAAATACGCAAGATATCGGAGGTTGATCGCGTGACTCCCCCTAGGTGCCCTCGAGTCCCCATGCTACGTATAAATACGTCCCGATCTGTCCCATGGGCCTGCATACGAATCCGATCGCCCAATATAGCCCCTCCAGAATACGGACTACTTGGATCTACTGCAACAATCCCTACTCTTTCGTCTTTAGCACGGTAAAGCGTTGTCAAAGCCTCCACTAACGAGCTTTTTCCAGCTCCCGGCGGCCCGGTAATTCCTAACACCATCTGCTTTCCAGTTTGTTTTAGGACGCAACGCATGATATACGCTCGCTCTATATCGTCTTCAACCCAAGAAATAAGTTTGGCGGTTGCCCTGCGATCTCGTTCAAAGAAGCGTACTAACCATTGATCCAATGCATCTTTGTTCAAAATTCCATCCCTGCCTTTGCCTCGACCCCTTGTTGATAAGCATGACTATGCTCTGTCATTTCAGTCACGGTATCTGCGATTTCCTTGATCTCAGGTGCAGCATACCGTCCGGTCATCACCAAATTAAGTCGAAGTGGTCGCTGTTGAACTAAATCAAGGACCTGCTCCACAGATATTAATTTAAAAACCACCGCCACTAGGATTTCGTCAAGGACGATCAGATCAAATTTATCTTCTTCGAACCAACGTCTTGCTTGTTCGAGCCCATCTTGGGCCATCTGAATATCAATGGGATCAGGATTTTCATATGAAACAAAGGATTCCTGACCCGATTGAACCAAGGTGAAGTTGGGTAGCACGGCGGCAATTTTTACTTCCCCGTAATTCTTACTCCCCTTCATAAACTGAAGAAACCCAACGGTTTGGTTATGCCCAAGTGCTCTCATACTTAACCCCAGAGCCGCTGTAGTCTTGCCCTTCCCATTCCCTGTATAGACTAGTATTAGTCCAGACAAACCACCTAACCCCCTTCTTTTTCAAGATTGTTCCAGTCCCATCCTTCCTCATGTTTAGAATTTGCCCTTTATTCCGAATATCCTGAATTATCTTGCAATTATTGTGCCAGAGACCGAATTCATATATTTTAAAGCTCATTACAACCGTTTTCAAGGGTTTGGGTCCTTATAATCCCTTATGGGGTTTAAAACGCCTCATTTAAAAATGTATACGACTATTTACACCTAATGTGACTTATATCGTGTTTTGCTTTCTTGTCCTCCCTTTAGCTCTATGTCTACTTATGGATACATGTAACGATTCGTTGACAAATTATTATGTTTCATTCATGCCCGACTGTTTATTGAGTGCTAAATTTCAGATATTTATAACCGTAAAGCAAATCAGTCGTCGTTCTGATACCTTTTTTCTTTAAATCCTCAACCATTCCTAGGAAAACGTTAGCAGCAATGATTGAATCTCCTAAAGCAGTGTGGCGACCCATTAAGGGCACTCCATAAACTTCAGCCAAATCTTCAAGGGAATGACTTATTTGGTCGGCGAAAAGTAAATGTGAGATTAAATACGTGTCCAAAATAAGAGGGTACAACTTTTCTCCACAGTTGTTTTGCAGTTGCGCATTTATAAAACTAACATCAAAAGCTCCGCAATGAGCCACAAGCAAGGAAGGCCCTGCAAAAATCATAAACTTATAATATGCCTCCACGAAATTCGGTGCTGCTGCAACCATTTCATCTGTGATACCGGTCAATTCTGTTATAAGAGGAGGGATTACACGATTAGGATTTATGAATTGGTGAAACGTCTCATCAGTAAGCTGTCCATTGTTAACAACCACTCCCCCAAGTGAAATAATTTTATCCCCTTTATGAGGATAAAACCCTGTTGTTTCTGTATCAAATACAATAAATCGACTGTTATCTAACGCCATGGTAGGCCATTTTCTCAGACGGAAAGCCGTTACCTCTTGACAAAATTCTTCATCAACTGCGAACAATAATTTATAAAGATTAACAAATATACTAATCTTTAATCCCCCCCATACAAATGCTGTACTATATAGTGTTCCTTTCTCTTTAAGTGGGAGAAAGATTAAATTGCCTTATTTGATTTGAAATGCAGCTCTGGTTACGTTTTGCAGACGATCAACTGCCACAAAACTCTCGCGCATAACGGAGCGTTCTCTTTCACTGAGGTTAGTCGGGTTAATATAGTTATCTGGAATGAAACCTAGACTAAGCTTTCTCAAGTTTTCTCGCATCCTAAACATCATAAGGGATTGAAAGGCCGCTTCGAAGTACTCGGCATCATCGGCGGAGATGGCTTCGAATTCGACAAGTTTTTTTAGCCGCGCTAAAGTATTAACCTCGACTACGCTTTTCCACATAGCAAAAATGCGGATACAGTCCACAAGCAGAACACCAGCAGCCCTTTTTAGATCTACTTCGTTTTTATGGTCTTTGTTCTTTTCCAATATTACGTTTTTGAATAGGTTAAGAGGTACCCTATGGCTAAGCGTATCACTTGTAAGGAAGTGGAATAGAGTCGGTGTATTGCGAAACACATGCAATGTATAATCACGCAGCGCGTGTGCCAAATACTCTTGTCCATAAACTGGTCTGAAATCCAAAAATATCGTGAACTGACGAACAGCGTCTGGGTCAGGTGTGTTTGCCCATTTATAGACCGTTTTTTTCCAATTTGTAATCGAACGACACCATTCAGGATTAGTAGACATAATATTACCCGGACATTTAATGAGACCACATAGTTCTAATCCTTCCGTTACATAGTCTGCCAGTTCTTTAAAATAGTTCCTAATCTCTTCTTCCTCATCAAGCGAAACATCGGCATAAACTATAGCATTGTCTTGGTCTGAAGAGGGAGTCAGCTCTTCACGACCGCCACTGCCCATGGTTAACCAGCAATAATCAACAGGCGGTCGGCCGAGACCTTTTTCAACCATTAAATTCTCTGCCAGCAAAAGGAGTCTTCTGGTTAATATGTCATATAATTCTGACACTACTTCCCCAATTTCACTAGCGGTGGCTTTTTCCCTGATCATGGTAGCCACTGTATCGTTGATTTGCTTAGAAGCTTGTGCCAATTCTGAGATACTTCCGGCAAGTTCTATATCTCTAACAATCGTTATGGAATTAGTAATTCTTGCCCTAGTTAAATCTCCAATTGTAACAATACCGATAGGGCGAGCATGTTCCGTGACCACAATATATTTGCCGTGACTTTTCAGCATGGTAAGCAGTGCTTGGTAATAGAAAGCATTGGCTGTCAACGTAGGGGGGGGTTGTTGCATAATATCGACTGCGGTAATTACTGAAGGGTTGCTGTCACGGGCTAATACTTTGCTAATAAAGTCACGCTCGCTAACTAAGCCCAGCATTATACCATTAGGATCTACAACAACCATAGAACTAATTTTTTTCTTTGTAAACAAACGAGCTAAATCGTTGATCGGCGTGTGCGGCTGACAGGTTTCGACGGGAGTGGACATAATGTCATAAACCTTCTGTTTAAAGCGATCAAATCCTAAACCAAACGACTCATAGGGTTGTTCTTGTAGCATTTCTTCGTACAAGCCCCACAATCGATCCGTTAATACGCGGTTAAAATAGAGCGCAACCTCTTGATAGTTCTGTAAAAGATTTTCAAAAATTTCTTTGCCCAGCACGTAACACGTTAAGTCTGATTGTGCTTTGGACGAGGCAGGGTATCGTTTGCCAGTAAGAACAACAGTTTCTCCAAAGAACTCTCCTTGACTCCTTAGTCTTACTGCCCCGTTTTTCCCTGTAATGATTTCCGCAACTCCTGATAGAACTAAAAATAGAGAATCCTGTGATTTTTCGCCCTCAACAAAGACAAAACTACCTTTGGGATAGGTCTTAATGGGTATCGTTTGACTCAATTCCAATAAAACATTTTCCGGCAAGTGATCAAATGGTTTAAATTGCTTTAGTTTAAGTGACACATACTTCCCCCCTGGATTTGATCTAGGCAGTAACCATGTTATCTTTATTCAATTCAGTCAGAAGACTTCGATGTGATTATAGTATACCTTCTTTATCAAAATGTTAAGAATTTTCTTTATAAAGTATCAATATCCCTTATCTCAAATTTTACTCATATGTTAATTTCGATGTACACTTTCAGGCACATGTATCCGTGCGTGTACGTGACGCTGAAGCTAGGACACGGAGGCTTATCGGGATTTTGATACCTAATACTGTTAACTTAAGTGTACATCTCTTGGATCGGGTATTAATGAACCCCTAAGGGATATGGGGATGGAACCCTTAATAATAGTACGAAATAGCCACTTATAATGATCGGAATAGTAATGGCACTATAATTGCAAGACAATTCTGCATATTATGAATAAATAAATAATTAAAGAAAGGAGTATTTTTGAATTCATTTACGGGAGAACAGTGCAAAGAATAGTGAGTCGAATTTCTGGGGGAGGAAATTACATGAACGCTTATAAAAAAGAAGTCTGGTTCACCATTATTTTTACCATCTTATTTTTATTTTCGGGCCATTTAGGACTATTCTTTTCAATTTTTCCAGTGGAAGGGAACTTATTAGGATTTCCAATTATGTATATTGTCCCAATTCTTTCCGGTTGGTTCGGGGTTCTTTTCTTAGTTATTGTAGCCGGTAAAATCGGAAATCAAATCGATGATGACATCGAAAAAGAAAATCAAGATAATTCTAAGATTCGCGGCGAGGGGGTAGTGTAGATGGCAAATCAAGTTTGGCAACTGTCAAATCCAATAATAGGTATTATTGTAGTTTTAATTACCTTTGTCGTATTCTACGTTGTTGCCTATCTGTCAAACCGCGCAAGTACATCCGTACAAGACTTATACGCCACTAAAGGTGGGGTAGGACCAATCACTAACGGTCTTGCAATGGCATCTACTTACATGAGTTTAGCAACATTTCTAGGGGTTACAGCATTAATTTTACGTCTCCAAGTTCCATTTGTAATGTTGTGGATTCAATTCATTTTGGCGATCCCGTTAATAACAATTATCTATGGAACAAGCTTACGCCGAATGGGGGCGTTCTCTCCAACACACTTTATTAGATTACGCTATGGAAAAGAAGCATCAATTATTGCCGCGCTCTGGATGATTTTAGTATCCATTATGTACGCTTTAGGTCAAATGATCGGAATTGCAGTAACGTTCGAAACTTTACTAGGAATTCCTTATATGACTGGTTTATTTGTCGGAGGTATTCTAATTGTTGGTTACGTTACAATAGGTGGAATGAGCGGTGCAACAAACAATGCAGCCATTCAGATGGTCATCATGGCCCTTATGTTTATTATTCCACTAGGCGCAATTATGAAAGCAATGGGTGGTACTGGATGGTTTTTCCCTCCACTTCTCTATGCTGATATGGTACCAGCAATGCTAGATGCTCTACCTACTTTCTTTGATTACAAGTTCCCTACAAAATGGTACTTTGCCCTTATTCCTGCCCTGACAATCGGGGCTTTAGGACTGCCACACTTAGCAATGCGTGTTTATACATCATCAAGTTTAAGAAGTGCTCGTTCAGCAATGATTTGGTTTGCTTTAGCACTTGGTCTTGTTTTCTCAGCAACATACGCAATGGGATTTTCAGGAGTATTTTTCGAGTATACAACTGGCATTCCTATTGCTCCTGCCGATACTGATAAATTAACAATTATTTTAAACTTAGCTTATAACCCTGAATGGGTAACTGCACTAGTTATTGCTGGTGCTATCTCAGCTGGTTTGTCTACACTAAGCGGTAACTTACTGGCAATTGGCGCTTTAATTTCACAAGATATTGTTACAACATTAAAGCCAGACTTATCAAATAAAACAAAAGTACGTCTGGGATATCTTTCTATTGCCCTTGGTGGTCTTGCAGCTGTATTATTAGCGATACAACCACCTAAATTCCTTATTGTTAGTATCCTTTGGGCCTTTGGTCTGGCAGGTACGACCAATGCGTCGCTCATTATTATGGGGGTTTGGTGGAAAAAAGCAAATCGCTTCGGTGCAATGTGTGCTTCTGCTATCGGTGGGATCGTCTATGTTGTTGTTTCACCCTTCGTTTTCCCTAAGATTGTTGTCAGTGGTCATGCTTTAACAGATAGTATGGGTCTTTCAGGCGGAATGCTTGCTGTACCACTTAGCTTCTTAATTTTAATTGTAGTATCTTACATTACAAACCGTATGCCTTCACTAATGAGTCAACAAGCAATAACTGAAACTGATAGCTTAGTAGAAAGAATCCATGGCTGGTCTGATATTAATCCGAAGCGTTATAACAGCATAGTCGGGCCGTTAATTATCGCTTCCATAGGTGCAATTGTCTTTGTTTGGGCAATGATGCCATGGGCATTCTAATACATCTTCTATTTTTAAAGAGATTTGATAATTTGCTATGTGTTTGTAGAACTGTATAAAATAATTGAAAGCTGAATCAAAGGACTTAATGCTTTTGATTCAGTCTCAATTATTTTTTCTATTTAGGAGGGAATATGGGAAAAATCACATTAATCTTTAGAATTTTACAATTAGACAAAGGGGCTATTGAGAAACTCTCTGCGCCAGAAACGCATTTTAGAGGGTATAGCTCGGTTATTTCAGTTTTATTAGGGTTATTATACGGCTTTACAGCTATTAACATTAACTTAGAGTTTATAAGAACATTTGAAACCCCAATATTAAGACAGGTTTTTATTCCTGCAGTATTTTTATTTTCCGGTTATATAATGATGTTATTAACTAAAGTTGGGTTAACTTTACTTTTATGGGCAGGATCAAGAGGCTTAGGTGGTGGTGGCTTTTTAGCAATCCTTTACCAAATTACGACTATTGCTTTAATTCCTTCTATTATTGCACTACCTGCTTTTATTTCTCTTCAAGCAGGTACTCCTCTTTCAATGCTCATGTTGGTTTCTATTGGGGTTGCACTCATTTGGATTTATTTTGTTTGTGCTAAAATTGTTGAAGTAGTCCAACACTTTGTACCATGGAAAGCCTATGTGGCGGTTCTATTAGCGTTTATCTTTTTTATGAGTATTTATTATATCATTCTACCTCCACCAACTTAAACCTAGGTAGCACTGTCTAAAAATAATTGGAATAAAATTACCTAGACATGACAAAAAAATATCCTCCCAAAAAGTAGGAGGATATACGGCGAATGGCTATTTTCTTTTCAAATTTATGTTAAGATATTACCCATTACCTCAATAAAAGCAGCCGTCATCTATACCGGTCACTCCACAAAGAACCTGGACCAGTGAAAAAGGCGGCTCCTTGCCGCCTTTTTAATTTTTTTAGATTTATCTACCTTCATGTTGCTTCAACATATCACCATAAATGTAAACGAGCTCCTTATCAAAAAGCGAACGCTTCATGTCTACAGCTAAAGCTCTGACCCGAGATAACATCTCCTCGGCATCTTCGTTCGACATTTCCTTACCATACTCAAGTAAGAATTTTGCCTTGATTGAAGCCGTCCCAGAATGTTTACCAATCACGATCTGCCGCTCAAGTCCAACATCCTCAGGGCTAAATGCTTCATAGGTTTTAGGATTCTTTAGAGCTCCATCAGCATGAATCCCAGACTCATGGGCAAACATGTTACTTCCTACGATTGATTTCCAAGCAGGAAGCGTCCTGCCCGAGGCCCGAGCAACATATTCAGAAACCTCGACAAATCGTTCGGTTGCAAAGCTTAAATCCGTATCTAACAAATGCTTAAGAGCCATGACGACTTCCTCTAAAGCTGCATTTCCAGCCCGCTCACCCAGACCATTGACAGTGACTCCCACGTGTGATGCCCCTGCCTTCACTCCTGCCAAAGCATTCGCTGTTGCCATTCCAAAATCGTCGTGTGTATGCATTTCGACATCAATATCTGCTTTTTCAATCAGAGTTTTAATCCGATCATAGGTTGTAAAAGGATCTAAGATTCCGACAGTATCACAGTAGCGAAGACGATCCGCCCCTGCTTTTTTTGCTTCTTTGGCAAATCGCACAAGAAAATCCATGTCTGAGCGTGAAGCATCCTCTGCATTGACAGAGATATACATCCCTTCTCGTTTAGCAAAGGCCGTGGCCTTGATCATCCGCTCCAGAACATCATCTCGAGTGGTCATGAGCTTATGTTCAATATGAATATCCGAGGTGGAAATAGAAATCGCCACAGCATCGACCCCACAAGCCAAGGAGGCTTCAATATCCGATATGACTGCCCGATTCCAGCCCATAATGCTCGATTTTAAACCAAGTTTTACGATATCAGTAATTGCTTGCTTTTCATCGCCGCCCATGACTGCTACCCCGGCTTCAATCTGATGAACGCCAAGCTCATCTAACAATCGCGCGATGCGCATTTTTTCTTGATTTGAGAAAACAACCCCAGCTGTTTGTTCTCCGTCACGTAATGTGGTATCTACAATCACTAGATGTCTCATTTCAGACTCACCCCTTAATTTAAAATCGCACGTATAATTATACTGTACGCCTTATAATTACTATCTATAGTAGCACAATCTCCCCTGAGATTGAAGGATGCCCATTTCCTTATACTGTATACTTGATATTCTGCTAGTTGCTTGACGCTCTCCATAGCTAAATTCAGTTGTACACTAGCTACACAAACCTGCTCTAAGTTAATCTTTCCTTAAGCAACTGATTTACTACACCCGGATTTGCTTGTCCCTTGGTAGCTTTCATGATCTGCCCGACCAGAAACCCTATCGCTCGATCCTTTCCTGCTCGGTAGTCCTCTACGGATTGGGGATTGGCAGCCAGCACGCTATCAATAATCCCTAGCAAGGCCCCTTCGTCACTAATCTGCGCGAGTCCTTTTTCCTTGACGATCGTCTTGGCATCCTTACTCGTGTTGTACATCTCTTCAATCACACTCTTGGCAATCTTGCCGCTTATGGTTCCTTTTTCAATAAGTGCCAGGAGTTCTGCCAATTTTTCTGGTGAGATCGGGGAATCAACCACTCGGCACTGATTGGAATTGAGTAAACGCGCAAGGTCGCCCATGACCCAGTTTGCTAAGGTCTTGGCATCTCCATAGTAAGCCAAAGCTGCATCGAAGTAATCAGACAACGCTTTTGCTTGGGTGATAACCCCAGCATCATAAGCCGACAGCCCCAAGGCTTGCAAACGAGCACGACGTGCCGCCGGAAGTTCAGGCAGGGTTTTGCGGATTCTTTCCACCCATTCCCGGTCGATAACCAGAGGAGCTAGGTCAGGTTCCGGAAAATACCGGTAGTCATGCGCTTCTTCTTTTGAGCGAAGGGTTAACGTAACCCCTCGTCCCTCATCCCAAGTACGAGTCTCTTGAATAACCTTTTCCCCCGCCTCGAGAACCCGAGCTTGACGGGCCACTTCATATTCCATACAGCGTCGCACCGAGCTAAAGGAATTTAGGTTTTTAGTTTCTGTACG
>LADV01000146.1 GCA_000961805.1 Peptococcaceae bacterium BRH_c23
AAGAAAGATAGCTGTGATAATTGATGTCTTTAACTTTACACCACGCTTTTGCAGTCATCCCGCTGGTCCTACATTCGGCCACCAGCGCCTTACGTTCTTGTTTGTCCATTCGAATACCTCCATTCCTTTGTGTTATGGAGATAGTTTCTCATAGATAAAGCATGTTGACCATGCACCGGTTTATTAAGCGCTTACGGTGCTTTATACTTAAAGACTTAACTTAACTTAAAGCAAAGAAAGGATGGGATACTAGGTGCAAATCGGCAGGGAAGAGTATGTACAAAGAATGAAGAAGGTACAAAAACTGATTGCAGATAAT
The DNA here is from genome assembly GCA_000961805.1 of Peptococcaceae bacterium BRH_c23. Next base: position 320 of record LADV01000146.1, read on the forward strand.
AGTTTAGATAGTTTTATTGTGTCTTCAAAAGAGAGCATATATTATCTGACAGGCGTAACATTCAAACCATTAGAGCGCCCCTTTTTTATACTTCTCAGAAATACTGGACCCTCAGTTTTGCTTGTTCCAGCACTTGAAAGGGAACACATGACAGAGGCGCCTAACGTGGGTGAGGTTCATAGCTACTGGGATTATCCTGCACCCAACGGTTCAGGGTGGTTCGAGAAACTGCAAGGTCTATTAAAGGGATTTAATAACGTAGGAGTTGAACCTACACTTACTCAAGAAATTGCTGCTAAGCTCTCGCCTTATAACGTAAAAGTCTTTCCATTTGTAGAAACAGTCAGGTTGATAAAATCTGAGTATGAAGTCAATATGCTTAGGCAGTCGGCTTACTATGCTGATATAGCACTAGCATCCGTTATTAAGGCCGCCTATTTTGGAGTTTCTGAGTTAGAGCTGTTTTCTCAAGGTCGTAATGTTCAAATGCAGATTATAAAGGACATAGAATATGACGTATTAAATACGAATATTCTGGCTGGAGCGTGGCCGGCACCTATGAGTGCCCAGCCCCATAGTGTACCGTCTGTGGATGATCGTTTGAAAGAAGGTCCGCATATAGCGTTAACTTTAATGAGGGTTAACGGATATTCTACGGAATGTGAAAGGACATTTTTCCTTGAAAAACCTACTAAACAGGTAATGGAAGCCTTTGAAGTTATGAACAAAGCAAGGGAATTGGCCTTTAGAATGGTAAGGCCTGGTATGAACTGCGGAGAAATTGATGTGAGCGTTAAAGATTTTTTAACCAAAGAGGGATACGGTGAAAACCTTCTTCATAGAACAGGGCATGGCTTCGGTCTGAGTGCTCATGAAGGGCCATGGATAGCCGAGGGTAGTATAAACACCCTTGAGAAGAATATGTTTATAAGCATTGAGCCTGGTATATACATAGAAGGAGTAGGTGGTATTCGCCATTCCGACACCGTATTAGTCACAGATAATGGGTATGAGCTACTAACAAAAAATCCAACCGACATGGAGAGTCTCATAATTAGGTCCCTAAAACCGTTGAAGAGGTTAAAGGGACGTGTAATGAGGAAGGTCATGGGCATTTAATGAAAGTCTGCGGTACGCTCGTTCGAAATACATGGCATTTCCAACTCTAGCCAAGATGAAAGCGGTTAGGTAGATATCACGTCAAGGATTGAATCTATTGATGTTCGCAGAGTCATCGTCTCCACATAATTGTCATCGTTTTGCGTGGAAGGTCTTAGGTAAACTGCCAAAATAAAAATATGACAATATTTAAGGTAAAGGCAGTTGCTTTAATAAATCAAGAAAAGGGTGAATTAAATTGACCAATAAACGTTCCATTAATCCCGCAAGTAGTCATGTTACGAGAGGCTATTCCCAAGCTATTCAGGTGGGCAACACGGTCTATATTTCCGGTCAGGTAGGTCTGGATCGTGACGGAAAACTTGTCGGCAAGGATGACCCTATTGCCCAGGCAAGGCAGGCCGTCGAGAACATTAAGGCCATTCTGGATGAAATAGGGGCAGGTGCCCAGAATATTGTGAAAATGAGAACGTACGTTACCGACAGGGAAAACTGGGGAGCAATTCTCAAGGAGATTGGTCGTCTCACCGCCAAACATTCTCCCGCTTATACGACGGTGCTGGTAGCTGGATTGCTCTTGCCGGGCACATTAGTAGAGATTGAAGCCATAGTAGTTTTAGAAAAAACAGAAGCATAAAGTTTGCTAAGTTTCTGTAATCATATTTCACCCCGTTCCCATTAACAGCGACACGGAAAGTCCTGCGCAATTAATTAAACGGTCGCACAAAACCACATCCTGCGGCGGCATACGTTTGCTCGGAATCTGCTAAAAACTGGGGAATAGCTACACATGGCTCTTTAACAACTCCAGCGGAAGTGTGCTCATCGTTACTATCTTCCATGCTGTCAAATACGGTCGGCCCCAACGCTGGGGTTAAGCAAAGGTCGGTGGTTCTCATTCTTACAGCCATATTGTGATTGCATTATATTATTATTCAAATTGAAAAAGGGGTGCTGGAAATGTTTACTGTTCTAATGTACGTTGTGGCTTTCGGCCTTCTTATCCTTTCCTATATAAAGGATAAGAAAAAGACGTTCATGGCCGTGAAGAAGTCGTGGAAGTCTTTTGAAAATATTCTTCCGCAATTCTTGTCAATCTTAGTGATTATAGGTATTATGCTGGCAGTTTTGAGCCCTGAAGTGATCTCTGGATTAATCGGAGAAAAATCTGGGTGGTGGGGAATGCTTATGGCCTCTATTGTCGGTTCAGTTACCTTAATACCCGGATTTGTGGCCTTTCCTTTAGCTTCGGCCTTGTTGAACAACGGTGCGGGGTTTATGCAAATCGCCGTATTTATCTCAACGTTAATGATGGTTGGAATCGTGACAATCCCTCTGGAGATAAAGTATTTTGGCAGAAAGGCCACAATACTCAGGAATAGCTTAGCCTTCGTATTTTCGTTTATCGTCGCAATTGCAATCGGGGTGGTGTTGGGATGAAAACGTTACTTAAACGATACAAGTATTTCTTGGGATTGATCATCCTTAATATCATCGTCTATGCTTTGTATCCATCAACGGGTCAAACGTCAATTGACATCACATGGAGTAATGCTATAGAGATGCTTTCGATTCTTCCACCCATATTTATTCTATTGGGGCTTTTGGATGTATGGGTAAAACGAGAAACAATGATCAAATTGATGGGCGAGAAATCAGGAATCCTTGGGGTTCTAATCGCATTTTTCTTAGGTTCGGCTGCAGCTGGGCCGTTATATGCAGCGTTTCCTATAGCGGGAGTTCTCCTTCAGAAGGAGAGCAAGCTTTCTAATGTCTTAATCTTTCTCGGTGCCTGGTCAACGACTAAAATACCGATGCTTTTATTTGAGGCTTCTGCGATGGGGTGGAAGTTCATGATGACGCGGTTTGTGATAAATATTCCTGTAATTATTCTAATTGCGTATATCACCGGAAAGCTATTAAATGAAAGAGAGAAGAAGTATATATATAATAGTGCTGGTAGTATTTAATAATGAAACTAAATTACAGGGCTTTTTATACTTTAGCGTCTTGATAGATTACAAGGTAGTGCAACCCTCCCATTTTTTCATTGTTTTAATGTATATTTGTTAAAATAAATTCAATCGATTATAAGAGTAAATAGCCCAAGGCATTAAAGGTATATCCAATAATAAGGATTCCCACGGTAACGATTCCAGCAAATATGACAAGGAGCTTTGTTTTCACCACCTTATTAAGCATAATCATGGACGGAAGTGATAGTGCGGTTACCGCCATCATCAAGGATAGAGCAGTTCCTATGCCAACACCTTTTAAGACTAAGGCTTCTGCGATGGGTAAAGTTCCGAAAATATCAGCATACATCGGTATGCCAACCATGGTTGCAACTAGGACAGAGTACCATTTGTCCTGCCCAAGTACCGTAGAAATTATGGATTCTGGGATCCAGTTATGAATGGCTGCGCCGATACCGACACCGATCAGGATATACAGCCATACTTTTTTGATGATATCAAGAACTTGATCTTTTGAGATTTCAAGTCTGTCCTTGACAGTCAGTTCTTCCTGTTCTAACTCCATCATCTTATTGCTGTAAACAAAAGGCTCCACATAGTTTTCAAGCTTTAATATACTGATGATTGTTCCACCAATGACAGCGAGAATAAGACCTACCACGACATAGGCAATGGCGATTTTCCAATTAAAGATACTGGCAAGTAATATGACGGATGCCAGATCAACCAGAGGGGATGAAATGAGGAACGAAAACGTAACGCCCAGCGGTAGCCCGGCACTTGTAAAGCCTATGAATAATGGAATTGAAGAGCAGGAACAAAACGGCGTAACGGTTCCAAGTAAAGCTCCTAATATATTTGCAGTAATGCCCTTAAAGTTGCCGAGTATTTTGCGGGTTCTTTCCGGTGGGAAAAAGCTTTGGATATAGGAGATGATAAAGATCAGGACGGATAACAAGATAAATATCTTAATAACATCGTAGATAAAAAAATGAAGACTTCCACCCAGGCGATCAGATACATTCAGTCCGAATACATTTTCTACTAATAGTTTAACTAAGTTGGAAATCCAATCCATTCTTAGAACTTGGTTATTCAACCATTCAAAGATAAACATTAGATCAGCTCCTAAATTTAGGTTATTAATCGCAGTTCACACAACATTGATTCAAATACTTTTCTTTATCAGCAAGTCTGCCCTGATCGATGACAAGCTGAGGGTACGACTCAAGCTCTTCTAAAATGTATTTCAAGGTATTAAGTAAGACAGCATTTTCAGTTTTTAAAGAATAGAAGACAAATTTTTCTTTTCGTTCATCAAGGACTAAATTCATATCCCTTAATTTAGATAGATTCTTAGATATCTTAGGCTGTGGAACCTCTAAGATACCACCAAGTTCACAAACGCAAAGATCTTGCTGATAGAGAAGTACGATGATCCGTAGTCTGGTTTCATCGGATAAAAGTTTATAGATATTCGTCAATTGATTCATTTTACGCTCCTTAAAATTAATATTAGCAACTTGTATTATTAACCTATGCACATATGGGTATATGTATATAGTATTCCTTTCTAAGTTTGTTTGTCAAGAAGTTAATGTTTTCAAACGCGATATAACATGGTTGATCCATGAGGAGAATGCTACAGAAAACATTGGAGATAAACGTACGGCTACTCTCAAACTTGCCTCCTGTGCTAGATGGTTTTCTTATCGCAGGAGGATCTTTAATATAAATGAAGAAATTTAAAGAAGCTGGGAAAATTTGAAAGGAAGTGGATGCATGAAAACATGTCAGAGCTGCGGCTTGGGTATTGAAGACAACAACGACCTCGTAAGCTGTTTTAAGTATAAAACTTTGAACAACTCACAAGAGGATAAAGCCAACTGCCTATATTACATAGAAAGAATTATAGAGGATGACGAAAGCTTGCCTCCCCTACAACACCTTCTTTTAGTAGAGCAAGAATTAGGGAAGCGAAAAATGAAGATTAGTATTAATGATGGACTTCGGGTTTAGTTAGTTTCTATGTACGTCTTTAGGTCAAATCATTCTTCTGTCTCTACTTGCAAAAAGCCACTACATATAATAATATAAACATATAAGCAATCAATTATATAAAAACAAATATAAGGGGGTAAGCACTTGAGTGCAGAACAGCGTCTTGAAGCAATGGTAGAAGAATTCAAAGTATTGGGAGATAAAACACGGTTAAGAATTTTATCCTTGCTAAAGGGGCGGGAGTTGTGTGTCTGTGATTTGACGGAAGTCCTAGGAATTAGTCAACCAGGGGTGTCCCAACAGATGAGACGCCTGCGTCAAGCCGGATTTGTGCTTGAACGCAGGGGAGGACAATGGACTTATTATTCATTGAACATGGAAAACGTGCTGATGATCTTGCTTTTGCCCACGTTTCCTAAGGTCAAGGAAGATGAAGAACGGCTTGTTAATGCTAAAGGATGTTAAACTATAGATAAGATTGGAGGACGTATTATGGGTTTTTTTGAAAGATATCTAACGGTTTGGGTGGCTCTATGCATGGTTGTTGGCGTATTTATCGGAAAGTTCTTACCGTTTATTCCTGATTTTTTAGGACAGTTTGAATATGCGAACGTATCAATACCCATCGCCATTCTGATTTGGGTTATGATCTATCCAATGATGATGAAAGTTGATTTTCAAAGCGTAAAAAATGTGGGGAAAAATCCAAAAGGCTTATATTTGACATGGGTGATCAATTGGCTTATTAAGCCCTTTACAATGTATGGAATTGCAGCGTTCTTCTTTTACGTGGTTTTTAAGGCCTTTATTCCGGTAGATCTAGCACGAGATTATTTGGTAGGAGCTATTTTGCTCGGGGCTGCACCCTGCACAGCGATGGTCTTTGTATGGAGTCATTTAACAAAAGGCAATCCAGCTTATACCGTCGTACAAGTAGCAACGAATGACCTAATCATCCTTGTTGCGTTCACACCAATCGTGGCCTTTTTATTAGGCATCAGCGGAGTACACATACCCTGGGAGACTCTTATTTTATCCGTTGTACTCTTTGTCGTGATACCTCTT
>LADV01000344.1 GCA_000961805.1 Peptococcaceae bacterium BRH_c23
CAGTTAAAACTTCAATAACATCAATAATTGAGAAAAACCATTTTTCTTGTTCTTCATGCCATAGAACTCGAACTCTCTTATCTTCAAACAATTTAATCGCATTCTCTTTATCCATCTTGTATCCCCCACATTTTTAAACTTCCTCTTGTTAGTCATCTATATCAAGTCTAAGTAGACCGTCATTTCTCTGTTCATAAATATATATTCGATAAACTATTCCATTTTCCTCCAAAACGATGACAGAAAACTCCCACTTTTCACCCCGCCATATTGCTTAGCGTATATCATCGCTTATTGCTCGTCCAAGGGTTATCGTACCTGCGCCTGATGCACCAAGAATAATGTATTTCATTTTGGAAGCGTTTATTGAACTATATATTTTTAAAATTATGCTTATTTATAAGTGATTGATTTTAATCACTTTATTTGATTTATGCCTCCCGTATCACCTTCATTAGCCTGTGTCAAGTCTTACATAAAAAAATGACTTTCCCATGAAATCTTTTTGTGCCACAGGAGAGTCAGATAGAACGAATATCTTGTCTGGAAAGCTTCATCCATTCAATCGCAGAATATCTATAGCGGATAAAAGGGAAGCTGGAATCAGAATGGTTTTCTATTGTCTTGTAAACTCGATGCTCTCCTAAACCATTCTCTAAATGGAAGTTTAGCGAGCCGGAAAAAGCAGAATTTATTGAACTAATACGTCTGATATTTCCGGTCATGTCGCAAACCATTTTGTTCTACTAAGTACCACGCCCCCAGATGAAGAGCCGCACGGATGCGGCGGTCTTATACACTTTTCCATCATTGCTCAATACTCATCTATTCTATGTTACGAGAACTATGAGTTATATGTAGTTTTTTTTCACCAAAATATTATCCTGGTTAAAATTTGTCTTTGAGAGCAACCTCTAGCCGTTGTTTCCACATAGTGATTTCTTGTTCGTCCAATTCAATTACATCCTGTGAACTGTCCAGAATTCTACTGGAGTATAACTTTCTATCAGAAGGAGTAGTTTCGATTGGTCCCCAATAGGGAGCGGGGGCAATTCCGTTCGGTACCATCGGATTCTCCAACATTGAATCAATATTACCGTCGATTAATTGTTCTTCGGAAACTACCCAGGAATGATCCCATTCAAACCTGTTATCCTGGTTATTATGATCGATGTAAGTTGCTTTACCAATATGAACTTCCGCTGGTTTACCAAGAAAATTGAGGCCATGCCTAAGCAATACTGCAAAATAAATGCACATTTCGGAACGCCCACACCAGTTTTCATCAACTAACTTTGCACAGATATCTAAGAGGAAATTCCTAACCTCTAGTACTGGGTTATCACCTATTGACTGTAGTAACCTTGACGGCAAAGGTCGAGTTCCGTCTCTTCTTTGTTCCTCAATAAGGGATAAGATTTTATCCACATCTTTTTTAGGGATAGAAGATATACTCTGCATCCTGACTGAAGTCCCGAACGAACCAAAATTTGCTCTTTCGTACTTAATCTGGGTTCCTTGGTTTGGCCAGTGACAACGTTTAAACTTCTTTTCACTGCCGCACCAGCATGGATCATTTCTTCCCGTCTTTAAATCCATCTATATCTCTCCTAATTCCACTCTTTCAAACCGTGCAACACAATGTTGCGCCAATGAATGGTATTTCGTAGAACGTCCTGAAGGTTTGCGACTCGGGTTACTACCTTCATATTCTCCCCGATGTTGCAAACCCTCTGTTTAGACGCTAGTGCGGCAAAGACTATCTTTCATATATATTAAATACTCATTTTGGTATCTCTAGATATTAGATTTTCGAGATCGATTTTAATGATAATGGGGTCATCTTCTCTTACAATACTAATGATTGCGATATCCCATAAATCCATAATACCTAAAACTTCTTGGAGTCTTTTCACTCGTCCAGCGAATACCCAAAATCCATTTGTTTTTAGGTTTTCAATTGATTTTTTCATATTAAACTCTGCATGAATTATCTCTGCAGGTTCCAGAACGTCTAAAATATTACCGTATAAATCTAACAGTTGGTAAAGTTCTCCTATAAGGTTAACTTCGCCCTGAGTATTTAGTTCTGGTTTCAGAAGCTGATACAAGTGGGCCCCTCTGAAATAAGACATCAGTTCTTGTCCAGAATCCAATTTTACTAAAAATATTTGTGAGTCATCATGTTCCTCATCGTTAATAATTGCCATTCGCAATGTCTCATGAACCCAAGTTTCATGACTACTTTTCATATATTTGAGCCGTTCAACAGTGTATGTGTTTGCCTGATCATCTATCAACTTGTGATGATTTTTACATAAAAGTATTAAATTCTCATACTCATCATGATTTACCACTCCAACATAATTTCCCCTTGGTCCATTTCGACTCTTACTGACTATATGACATTCGTCACCGACAACTGCCGTTTGTTCTTTAATGCTTCCATCCATAACTAACTCTGTTTTACAGAAAGCACATCTATTCCCTGATTTTGCCCAGAGTATCTTTCTGGTCTTCTGTAAAATAGTCATAATAACTTTTCTCCTATCAGATGTTTTCCATGCTTTTTAAATGCCCAGCACTTGGGTCTAACGTCCCGAGTATTGCCGACGCGCCCCAACCACATTCATCTTTAAAAAGTGTCGGCAATACTCTGTAAATGATGTTGGTCACCCCCAGATTCAGGAGTCGCCATGGACGGCGACTCCTCAAATCCCGCAAAGCCAATCTTATGCTAAATATATTAATAATAGTGATCCATTTCCGATCGATACTCCGCTTCCATTTCAGCCTTCCATTCATTATGTACAGACATCATCGTATTTACAGCACTTAAAAAATATGCCAAATTGCCAAAGAACTTATTAACATTTTCGAAATCAAATTTCTTCTTATTCTTGAAATGAAAGTCAAGATGCTTATTTGTAGGATATCTAAATTTATCTGAACTTCCATCAACATTGTGAAGTTGAATAATATACTTTTCGACATTAAGCATAGTAGTATCCCCTTCTGGAGCATCTGCATGTTCTTCAATTTCATCTTTAATCAAATTCCATAAACCGAGGAGGCTATGCTTTTTATTGCTAATTTGTTTAAGTGCTTCTTGAGAAGTAAAAGAACACTCTTCAAATAATATTTCTTTTAAAGATAATTCTATGGCGTTTCTATATAAATAACACATTGGGATAAACAAAACATCTTTTAAACAAGTATTTTCACAAATTTGTTTATGAAAATACTCCGCAGATTCAGAATATGCTTTAACATAAGGATAAAATTTCTCTAAACTATAACTATAGCCTACTACACTCTGACCATAATAACTTCCACCTTCTTCAAGAAGAATTGGTTTATAGTCCTTATAATCAGTACATGAACCAAATTCTTCTTTATAAAGCGATTCTAATAATTCAAATGCAACTTCCATTTTATTTGCAAAAGCTAATAAATTAATATGCGTCTGTTTATCAAATACAGATGTTATTGAATACTTTTTAGTCGAATCAAAAATACTGTCTCTTTTTTCAATAAATATCCCAAACGGGTATCTGAAAGAATCTGATGCTTTATCTATTTGATTAATATTATCAAAGTATGATATTAGCCAATCATATGCATCCATATCTCTATCTATTAAACTTTGAACGAAACATGTAATAGTCCTCAAAATATCTGATAAATTGTGAAATGTATCTTTGACAAATGCTTTTCTATCTACTAAATGAACTATATATTTAAAACCAATAGTTTTTAAAATCAACTCAATACTATGTCTATATAAATAAGCTACTGAAAAAAAATAAGTATCTAACTTGCTTATATCAGCCTTTTCGAAAAGGTGCTCGGTTAGTTTGTGTGCAGATTTATAAAACATTAAAGCATACTCATAAAACTCCTCATTTAGTTCACTTTTATTATAAACTTCAATAGTATTGCTACCAATAATTCGATAAAAGTCAGCATCTGCGACCGGCCATTTCGTACCCATTTAAACAAATCCTTCCCATACTCTTAGAGATAATATCGAATAAGTGTATCTTGAAAAACTCCAAAGAAATCTACTCAACACGTGCAGGACGCGCGGCGTTTCCTGCTACAATTCCATTAAACGTTGGATTACCGACAGGTGTCGCAGAGACTTCCAAATCCTTAGAGTGTATACGACATATGTCGGGAATACTCCCTTATCCGTGAATCTGATTTGAAACATCAACTAGTAAGGTAATTTACGAATTACTGGCAACGGTATAAATATTAATTCAACAAAATAACAAGTATTCCTTCATTTAGGACAAACAAAAGTGATCCGTATATTCTTATCACTTGAAATATGAAAGGTGATAAATGTAAAATAGCCTTCGCTAAAGACCATCCTACGAATACGTGGTGCCTCTGCTAACGACGTGTCATTTTACGAACTATACATTCCCGATCATCCCGACTACCTGATTAGCTATTTCTTCTGGAGACATCTAGCAACTACGACACGCATAATGTTTGACGAGCTGAGCTTATCTTTTGAGTGTAAAATATCTTAAACTTTACCTATAAACAGCCGGTCGGGTTTATGGATAATCCTGCTAATAAAAATCAACTATAATTTTAGGAAAATATTATAAAAAATTAGTTCAAAATTACTAGCACTCTGGGGTAAGACTTGACATGGGACCCTGCATCGGATGCTTGAATGGGTCGAGGGCTGTGGCTCATAGGATGTATTCCTTTTGGGTAAGCCCCATCCCCTGATTTAGGGTAGCATCCTCGCCCCCATGTCAAGTCTTGCTTTGGGGTCGAATTTGATACTGAAAATGGGTACAACAAATCAACCAGACCGAAAGGTATCTTCTGGCCGGTTTCGACTATTTGCCGGAACTTATAAAAGTGATTATGCTGCCACGTATGACTCTTTCACTCTGGCATAGTAAATGCGCAGAAATTTATTTAATGCTGCGATTTTGGCAACCTTTTTATGCTTCCCTTCAGTTTCTTTCTTGAGCATATACTGGTAAACTGCGCCATCTTCAGACGGCTTATGAATCTTTATGCACGTCATAATTTCATATCCTGTTTTACGTAAGGACGCCGAGCCACGTTTGGATATGCTTCGCTTTGTAGCTGTGAAGTTGCCTGATTGAAACGGTGGTGCATCAAGGCCGGCAAACGCAATCAAGGCTCCAGCACTATGAAAGCGTCGTACATCTCCTATCTCTGCGATAAGCCTTGGGCCAAGTATCTCACCTACTCCGGGCATAGCCATGACGACATCATATTCCATTAAGGACTTTGCCAACGCTCTCATCCGTGCTAGAATACTGGCAAGGGTCGTGTCTATCATGTGCAGGACCTTAACAGCTTCCTCTACGAGCATTTTGGTCGATGGTGTATTGGAAGACAGAGTAGGGATGCCATCCAGTGCAAGGGCGTAGATTTTCTTCGCTTTCTCAGTGCTGGCTCGGTATCCTTTACTTTTAACCCAAGTGTTATAGTTGTTGATGAATTCAGACTGTGATTTACAGGTGATGTTGTCGAAGTGCCAGTATTCCTTTACAAAGTCACATAATTTATCTTGATCTGGCATATCAGATCGATTTCGAAGTAGAGTTTTAATCCCCGGCATTGTTCGATCCAGGAGATTTGTCAGCGTTTGTTTGGTATGGATACGCATAGACATATAGCTTAAGTATTGTCGATTGAGCGTTTTTAGCTCATCATACACATCCGCCGTTGGCGAGTAGTCTACGAGATGATACCAGTGATCGAAACCAAAATTCGCTATCTTAATAGCATCAAGCTTGTCCGTCTTGCCTTTACGGATGGCAACATTAATATACTTGCTCATTACCAGCGGATTAATAACAGCGACAAATATACCACGATCTTTGAGATATGTTAGTACCGGATAGTGGTAGGCTCCGGTCGACTCCATAACTACACGGGTTTCCTCCGTAAGTTTATTGATCCGATCTACCAGGTGTTTCAAGTCACTTTCCGTGTGTTTTACTTCAAAGGGCTTATGAATTTTCTCGCCATATGGCTTCATAAAACAGACTGTACTTTTCCCTTTTGAGACGTCAATCCCCACGCTAATCATACTACTCCTCCAAATATGTTTGTTGGCATCCATCCTCGCTTATTACCCATTCATATTGGTTAGTTACACGAAAGCCTCAACGGTTTCAACCTGCTGAACCGAATGCACATAACAAGGGGATGGCTGGCTGATTATCCTACGGATGCGAAATCCAATGCGAAGTACGCCAGGCCATTTCCCCCTATTATAAGTAAATAAGCACAAGCATCCAATCCGTTCATCGGATCGTTTACTCGTACTTATATAGTACCAATACGAGGTTCAAGCTCTAGTGTATCACTGAGGTTGAAGCGAATTATAGGAAAAGATTCATAATTCCATCATTATTTAATTTCTGATTCTTCATGCTTAAAAATTCCCCTAACATCTGTGTTAAAGACAATCTAACTATTTTGTAATGTCTCACAGAATTTCTTAAAGCTTTTTTAAAATCCCAAATGCATCACAGTCCGATATTCTGAAATGCTAGACGCAATTCTTGAACATCATTGTATCTATTATCTAAGTTCTTATCTAACCCCTTCAATACAAACTTTTTAAGTTGATCGGTTTCAAACTGTTCTATTTTTGTCCTGCCTGTTATGACGAAGTAGATGAGCCGGGTTAAAGCGTATGTTTCATGCTTCATTCTATAATTATTAAATCCAAAAATCTCTAAGTCAGGATCATTCAAGGAGCCTTTAAACTCCGTCAGCTTACCCATCAGCAGTAAGATTAAAAATAGGGTTTATTTCATGGATCATTCAAGGAGCCTTTAAACTCCGTCAGCTTACTTGTCAAATTACTTTCTTCAAGCTTAACCAGCCCGAAGTCAGAAACCTTGACAACAATGACATCTTCGTATTTTTTCAAAAGCACATTCTTCAAACTGATATCTCGATGTAACAGCCCCTTATTATGAATATACTCAAACGCCTTAAGTATTTGATTAACCAACGCTTTTCTATTTGCTGGTGTCAGCTTGCAATTATTAGCCATTACATGGTCGTATAGGGTATCGTCCATAAATTCAATAACATACTGGCGGTGTTTATCATCAAACGAAAGGACATCTACAATATAAGGAGAGTTAAGCTTTTTCATTTCTTCAAATTCTCGCAGAAACCGCTCATATTCTTTAGGTGTCAAATCGTCTTTAGCCCGCTTAATCACAAAGTGCCGATTATAGAACTCATCTTTATATTTGAACACTTTTGCATATGAGCCTTCACCGATGAACTTTAAGGCGAAAGTTGAAGTAACATCCTTTCGAACAATCTTAATTGGATTTCCTATTGTAAATATTGGCTCTATGAGAATTAATATTACTTTCTCTGTACCTTTAGGGATAGGACTTCCACCGGATTTTAGTAAAAAGTATTGCAATGTTCCAACACCTTTTTATAGTTTGGATGCACTTCAAATTGAAGCTCAGTGCTTTTAAGATTAATTTGGATTTCATCAATTTGATCAATCCAGTTGATAAGCAGTCTGCTCTCATTAGCGGTGTAATGCCCGATAAATTCTGAGTCTGCCCCATAATCATATTGAGGCAATCTTTCGTTAAGGTATTTTAAGAGCCCGTTTACCTCAAAATGTATTTTAGAAAAGATCTTCTTTAATCGAAGATTGGGGACTTGCCCATAGAGCTCTATCATACGATTGGCGTTTTCTTCTCCGTATTCTTCAAGCTTGTTTTGCAAGTAATTATCGATATTCACTGCTTCCCTCCTTATTGGGTCAGTTCATCTATTCTACCCGTCTTCCGAGATATTTTTCTTGTATTTTCCTTTTCTGGTTTTTGATTGCGTCAGAACACATCATACTTATGCTCAAATCATGCTGAATTAGATGTCAATGAAGAACCAGCTTTTCGTTGTGCTTATACTAAATATAAAAAGGACGTAAAAGTCTTGACCTCGTTGGGTGACCTAATTTTTTCAATGCTTTTGCCTCTATCTGACGAATCCGTTCTCTTGTCACACCCATAATTTGTCCTACTTGTTCTAATGTCATATTATCATCTGATGTAAATCCATAGCGTAGTTCCAACACTTTTCGCTCCCTAGGGGTTATTGTATCCAAGACATCATTTGCGATATTTACAAATAGCTTTCGGTCAACCTGAATAGCCGATTCGTCAATTTGAAGGTTGTCGTCTGAAAAGATGCACCCATTATCATCGTCCAACTCTTCTTCAATACTTAGCATTGGTTGCAAATATCGAATATACTGAGCCGCCGTATGCTCTTCTACATCCAGTGCTGTCGCAATTTCATGGACTAAGTTATCGTTATTCTCATTTCGTTCATATGGCTCAAAGATATATTTATCAATAATATCAGTAGCACTATAAAGCTTTTCTTTCATATGGGCAGGAAAATAAAGGTTTGTATTAGGCACCGCAGCTTCTCGCGAAATAACTTGTCTAATCCACCATGGCGCATAAGTAGAAAACTTGTTATGGGCTGATGGTTCATACTTATCAACTGCTAAAATTAGTCCAATATTTCCAAGCTGTATGGTGTCAGCTAATGGCAGCTTGTACTTATTTGATCCCCAAATCGCGATCTTAATTACGACCTTTAAGTACATTAAAATTATGCGTTCTTTTGCATAAGCGTTCCCATGTTGTGCTGGTATAATCAAATTATCAGCTTCCCTATACTGAGGTGGAGGAATCATCCTGATGGCATCAATATATGTTGCTAATCCGGGGTCAAATGTACATGCATTTTGAAATATCTGTTCATAATCCAGCTTACTGCGATCTGTGACAATTAGTTCATCATCTGAATCTTGATCAATGTAATGATTATCGTTCTCACGAACGATGCAGCCACAGGAAATCAGATGCTCAGAAACTTTTGTCATTTTAGCCATTGACAACATAAAGCTATCCGTCACTTCAAGAATATCATCATAGGTGATGTATCCTTTTGTAGCAGATAATTTCAGCAGAGTATCTATTGATTTTTGCACAGCTGTATGTGAATCCATAGCATAAATCGATCCTAACTTCTAGCTTTCATACATAAATCAACTAATTCGCTCGCAGGTATATTTGAATTGTATCGTTCCTCAAACTCTTCCATAAAATCGACAAGCTTAGCGGGATAGTCATCGCTATTTTTAGCCCCCTCAATGAGCTTTTCATATAGAACATCCACACCGCCTAAAGCATATTGATTGTACCATGCCTCATCATTTGCAGCTTCTGGTTTTCCGTAATATCTAAACGCTTTATCCATGCGCTTATCTAAATCCGGCTCCCTTTTAGTGTCAAGAAGCATGATTAGTCGATAATTATACCACATTACTTTTTCTTCACGAATCAAATCGCTATGGAATATTTTAGTAGTTTTATCACTTGATTTATCAATAGGTGTGTTTCGATTATAAAGGAAACCAATAATTGGCGCTATAATATAAACATCGCGATTAGTAGCAAATAACTTAGTTTTTGCTGAACCAAACTGTGCGGTCAAAGCGATGACCTTTTCTGCATGACTGGCGTGAAACGAATACTCTTTATCAAACATCTATCCATCCTCGCTTTCATTGAATAGTCGATAGAAATTCATTTTCTTTTAAGAAAGTATAGCGGCTGCCAACCTTTTGTCCTAGATACTCGTCAGCTAATTCACCATCAGTGTCTTTAATGAAAATAATCACCTGCTCAGCTATGCTCGGAAGAGTCTCGCTTACCGCCTTAATTCTACGCTTATCAAAAGCAGAGAGAGGAGCATCCATTACCAAGGGATATGGTTCAGAGGCAACAAGCTCTGTTTCCTCTCCACTCGCTCTAGCTAACTTTATGATACCTGTTATAAACGCAAAAATTACAGAAATACTTTGAGCAGTGGAGGTCTCAGCTCGCGCATTTTCTCCTGAATAATTATCTACTGTTACTTGAATGTTATATCGTTCATCGATAGCAAGCGAGATGCTTCCATTATAGATATCTTTGAAAATATCATTAATTGCGGATTCCAAATCATTTCTCGTTGTGGTTTCCTTACCTACATACTCGGCTGATACTTCATTATACATGTATTGTGCATAAGCCTTATATATCTCTATCTTACGGTTGTTTTCATCACGAAGGGTAAGCTCAAAACGCTCTGTCTCCTTTCGTTGCCGTGAAGTTTCAATACTACCTTTGTCCACTAGCAGTTCTTCAGATTCGTTTTTCCAGTTTCTTAAATGCTGCTCTAATCGGCCAAGTTCTTGCTGAAATTGAGCCGTATTCTCCATATTAGATAATATTTTTTCTATGGCATGAATTTCTCCCTCATATTCATCGATCTCAACATCACTAGAACGTATCGAGCTATATTCTCTTACTAATGATTCATATAAATCTGAAGAAATTCTTGCTCTCTGCTCGGTATCGTTAATAAAGCCAGCAACGAGCGTACCTATGAATTCAGGTGGTATAAGAGAGAATAGTTTAACCAGGTTTTTGTATGCTTCATTTGCAATTTTAACCTCAGTTCCACAAATACACTTTTGGTGTTCTAAAATAAAGTTAATGGTATCAGCATTAATTTCTGGGATATCTTTATTGGTAAAATCTGCAGTTTTAAGTACATTAATAGTATCTCGCATCATAATTCTCGAAAAATAGGAAGCCCCTTGAACATTGAATTGGCGGATCATTGCCGCTAATGCCGTCTTTTGCGAATTTTTAATTGCTTCAATTTTACGAAGTAATTTTTCTTTCTCTTTTTGAAGTCTATCTCCATCGGCATTTAGCCTGATCTTTTCTTTTAACACCTCACATCGCTCTAATGCTAGGATGCGCTCAGATTCTATTTCATTGAGCCGTTCGTCAATTTTATCAAGTTTCCGTTGATATTGCTCAATCTGTTGGGTATAAGTGGTTATTTTGGCATCGCTTTGTGCGTCATAATCTTTGTTTAGCAGGCCTATTACACTATTCTGTGTGGTGGGCTTTAAGTCTCTCATGGCATCTTGGTATGCGCTCAGCCCTAATAAGCCCTGTACCGCCTCGGCAAAGGTTTGACTACGGCCACGTTGAATTTCCTTACTCATGTTTTCTATACGCTCACCATCAAAGAAAAAGTAGCCTGAAAGTTCTTTGGGTAAAATTTGTTTAATGCGCAATTCACAATCTAATGGCTTAATAAATTCCTGTTGGCCATCCTTCTTATATGCCACTGATAGTACAGAATTATTAGAACGCACAGACCCGTTTCCAGACATTTTATATAATTGCTGGCGGATGACTGCATACTCAGTTCCATTATGTATTAATGTAAGGCAAACACGTACAGTTTCTTCTTGGTTTGGAGTCATCCGCGATATAACAATCTTATTGAGCATAGATTTATCCACGAAAGAAGTATCACCATACAAACACCAAGTAAATGCTTGTGCAAACGCCGTCTTTCCTGCACCATTATCCCCTCTTATTACCGTTACGTTACGTTCTTTATCCGTCGAAAAGGCAACCTCCGCAAAGCTAAACTGGCGAAAGTTTTCAAGTATCAACGATTTTAATAGCATTGAACTTCCTCCTCAATTAACTTCTTTATCTTCTTTGCCATTTCTGTTGGACTGGTTTGTCTAGCCCTGTTTTCAGTTTCCATTAGAATGATCTTCCGTAGTATACGTTTTGCTTTTTGTTCATCTATTTCAATCCCATTGACTTCCTTCATGTCTAATTTGCTCCTTTTCCATCAAATACAAAGTTGGTACTACTTTCGTAAAGGTGATATGTTTCTTTTATCTCTCCAATGATATTGCTTGCCTGCATGGGATTAAGCGAAATTCGTGAAAATTCCTCCATACGGTTCAGCTCATTGCGAACGATGGATAAATCACGCTTGGTCTGTTCGGCAGTTAATGAAGACACATCGCAAAGAGGTCGGGGTAACGTTACAAAATCATATATCTCTGCAAATTCCTTACCGCTTGCTAATCTCAGAACACGTCCGCGCCTCTGTATATATTCCTTAGGATTGGTTGTGCTAGCAAGAATAAAGGCAGTCTTTATCTTCGGAATATTAACGCCCTCGTCTAAGCATTTTATGGCTATGAGCGCCTGCAAATTTTCTCCCTGCTCAAATTGAAGTTTAAGGATGGCTCTTTCCTCAACATCTTCCTTCGAGGTAAATTGTGAAACTTTCATACTCAATTCATTGCCTAGAAGTTGTGTTATAACGTCTATTTGCCGCATATCTTCGTCATCCACCTCGGTAAAATTGTAGTCATCATTAAGAACCTTGGTTGCACCACAATATACCAACAAAAAACTCTCCTTCCTATATGGTAGAATTTTCTCCCGTAACATACTAATTTTCTCTGAGGCACCCGCCACAATCCTTGCCCTTTTTAGGGCTAAAATCTCACCGTATTTACTAAGCTTTAACTTGCCATCTTTCCCTTTAATTAGATTATGTACCATTTCAAAAGAGAGCTGTTCGTACCGCCTCAGTTCATCATCGGTTAGACAGATAACAACCGGGTGGTATTTATAAGGCGTTAGCTTTTTCTCCGCAATGGCTCTTTCAAGCGTATACTCAATGCATTTATCTCCAAAATATGAAAGTAGTTTATCCGTACCCTCTTCATCATTATGTCTTTCCAAAGTAGCTGATAGCGCAAGTCGATAGGTAAATCTTTCAGATAGCAATTTGCTAAGGTTAGCGGCTCCAAAGTTATGAGCTTCATCAACCATCAACAGTAATTCGCCCTTCACCTTGGAAAGTATGGTTTGCACTGCTGTTGATGAAAATGTGGCGTTAGTGCAAATAAAACAAAAGAATTGCTTCCCTGCTACTTTTAGTTTTTGGTCACGAATGGCGTTTTCTAATAGCCTCTTCCAATCCTTTTGTGCCGACCTACTGTACCCAATTATAGGTGACATGCCAAACAGTTTTATATCCTGCACCCATTGCTCAACAAGATGCTGAAACGGGCAAACAATGACAACTCCAATTTGGTTTTGAGTCGCTTTACAAAGCCTTGCAATAGCGCCAAGCCCTGTAAAGGTCTTGCCTGTTCCGGTAGCCATATCAAAGATACCTCTATAATCACGCCTTTCCCATTCATCTATGGCCTCAATTTGGTAATCATGTAACTCAACATTCTGTGGAATATCAGGTCCTAAACGATATTTTGCTGTTTTCTCTAATACGAATATTCTTTCTCCAAACTCATGCTTATCTATATCGTAATTGGGGGTTGCTTTTTTATATCTATCAATAATTTCTTGCTTTAGGTTTGGGAAGTCAACGATGCGTATATTAGGTTCACAATCATTCCAAATCGCTGCAAACGCATTTTCCTTTGAGGCTACACGGTCTTGTTCACCTTTCCAAGAGCAAAACACATCTATAGTTTCATAATTTATTTTCATAGCCGTTGCAGACTCATTCATCGAACCGGAAAAGGCAACCTTGTTGCCAGACTCGTCACAGATAATGCCCATCTTTTCATGGTACATTCCCATTTTATCCTCATCTTCGATAAAGGCTATTTTGATGTCTAACACGCCATCCGAAATAAGATTTGCTAAAAGATTAAGCCGGTCCTGCTCATACACATCTTTTGCTTCTCTGAGTTCACGCACTACAGCTTTTTTAATTATGTTATCTCTCAATTCATATCCTTTGCGTATTGCTTCCACATCTTCCGCTGATAAATATGGAGAAGCTACTAATAGCATATTGCCGCCATTTTCCACAAGTGCTGCTATGCCTTTAGATATTTCAACAAGCGCTGAGGACGAAAAAAATCCAACGGCTCTTTTATATGACACTGCTTGTTGTAATAAAGGAATATAAAAATCCTTAGCCATATTGTCAAGCAGTGAGCGATATTCACTTTTGATTTCTCTATCCTGCAAGCTCATGGTTTCACCTCTGTAATTTTTTCTAAGAATCCAAATATCAAATAATGATCTTAAGAACTTGATAAACTTTAACACAAATGAAGTTTAAATGTTTTGATTTTTATAAGGAGTTATACTTCACTCTAAGCCTTGAATTATTTCAACCTCGTAATCAACCTGTTGTAGCTTTACTAATGAATCTGAAAAGTTCATTACCATTCTGTGGTCTTTTTGAATAATCATGAGCCAAAGAATTCTTAATTACATCGAAAAGATTCTGATCATTATTCTTCCAATCATCTAAACATAAAATCCCCGTTGGATGGCGATATGTTACAATAAACCAAAAAACAGCACATAGTTGATAAACATCTGAATATTCACGAATAGCTTCGGTATTGAAGTAAAACTTATTAACAGCTTCTGGAGATAGCCAGTATTTTGGTCCGATTTTTTCATGATCTGTAGTTAAATCTAAGTGTTCGGATTCATCCGAATATGAACATAATCCTAAATCACTAATCAACCAAGTTTCTCCCTTAACCAAGATATTTTCAGGCTTAATATCTCTATGAATAGCATAATTATGTAATCTACCTAAGGCCTCGCTTAACCCTCTAAATTGAGGAGCATACGTCTCATAACCTATCTTTTCATGTTCCTTCATGTAGTCAAGCAAATTCCCATCTGCTTTCTCCATAATTAATAACCTTATCTCCTTAGTTTCCCTCAAGCTGTTTTCGAGCATTACCAAACCATCATCGACGTATTTGATAATATGCGGATGCTCAATTTCTTTTAACGCTCTTATCTCTTGCTCGAATCGGTTTATCATTTTGGGAGTCAACTGCAACATAAATTTAATTGCAAAGATACTTCCATCACTGCTTATACACTCATGAACTGTTGCATTACCTCCACGGCTAATTTGTTCGCCAATTTCATAACTTGCTCCTGAGTTTGTAATAATATCATTATTGATTAAATATGTGTTGTGTCTCCTTCCCAAGGATATAATCATAATTCTTCCTCTTCCGTAACATACGCTTGCAAAATATAATCTTTCAAGAAATTCTCTCTCCACTTTCGACTATTAATTGAATTAGCATCACTAAGACACCTCATAGCATATTCTCTATACACTTCTTCCTCACTATGAGGCTCAATTCTTTCATCAAGTTTCTTTAAAGATTTTCTGACCGACTCTAGTTTTTCAACTTTTAGTTCTTTTTGATCTTGGTTCAAATGTAAAATACAACTAAATAAAGAATAAAAATCTGCTTTTTGATTAAATCTGGTTTCGCTAATTGGAAAAACATCTTTGTCGAAAATTACCCCTATATCTCTTAATACTATTTTGAAGTAAGCAATATACTTGTCTTTTGACTCACCCATTTCCATGTAATTTTCACATAGAGTATCTAATTTATCTTTTTTATCCTGAATACCATCTACAATAATTGCTAATAATTCTTCGATATACTCTATATCAAGCATTCTTCGTCTTTGCTTAACCGTAAATACTTTAGCATCAGTAAAGAACTGGAGTTCAGCAAGATTTTCTGAGACCTTTATGAAATCGCCAGGAAAATCAGCTTTACGTAATTCTTGCTTATTCAGTTGAACTGTGTATTTATTAACTCTTGCATATAAATCTCGTATTTCTTCATCTGATGGATTAAATATTTCATTAATATCAACTTTATATCTTAAAATAGAGTTTTGAACTTCTAATGGTAAATCATTAAATTTATAACCTGCAAATTCTCCAACATATGGCTTATCTAGTTCCAACTCATTCTTTACAAATTTCAAAATAGATGTTAATCGCTGTTGCCCATCAATCACAATTCTATATGTATCACCATTCTTAATAGTAGATTTAATATACATTTTAGGAATTGGGATATTTCGCAGTATTGTGTCAATTAACATAATTTGCGCAGCTCTTGTCCAGACCTCATTTCTTTGAAAATCAGGTCTTAATTCCAACCGACTACTCTTATTCCAATCTCTTACATCAGATATCGGATGAACATATGATTGCCATTCCATTGACATTCACTCCTAACTGTTTATTTCAATAATCTCTAACACTTCTTGTAGCTTTTCAAAATCACTATCATCGTTAAAATAACTGACACTAAACCGAACCGTACCAGAAGGAAAAGTGCCTAAAAACTCATGAGCATATGGGGCGCAATGTAGTCCTGTTCTAACTGCAATATTGTGTTCGTTTAAAATCTGCCCGATACTGTCACTGCTGTAACCATCAAATACACAAGATACTACACCTATGCCTATTTCTTCATCTATCGGACTCACGATTTTAATATTGCCGAAAATCTTTAACACTTCTAACAACCTTTTATGATTTTCCTTTTCTTTTTCAAAAAGTGATTTGATACCAATTTTCTCAATCCATTTTAAGGCTGCATTTAATCCTGAAATCGCCATTATATTCGGACTTGCAACCTCATACCTCTCCGGAATGGTCTCTGGTAGGCTTTGGTTTGCAGAATCCACCCCAGTCCCACCATATAGCAAAGGCAATGGTTTTACTGCACTTGAGAAAATAAAGCCAGCAACACCCAACGGACCATATAAAGTTTTATGACCGGCAAATACTGCAAAGTCAATAGCCCCACTACTTAAATCGGTGTCTACCAGTCCCGCAGTTTGACACATATCAATCACATTGATAGCATCATAAGCCTTTGATAAGACACAAATCTTATCAATAGGAGCCACCACACCACATACATTGCTTGCGTGGCTTACCACAACTATATTTGGCCTATTCTCTGCAAACTGATATTTGATCTTTTCTAGATCATAAGTGAAGGTGTTTTTATCCACCGCCAAAGTATAGATGTTCAGCTTATAAATGCTTTGCAGATGGTTAATTACCCTTGTAACGGCGTTATGTTCAAAAGGCGATATATAAATGTTATAGTAATCGCCGATGGATAACCCTTGTAAAATGATGTTAAGAGCCTCTGTTGCTGTATGAGTAAAGACCACCTTTTTATTGGGACAATGAAACAAATTTAGTAAAAGTGTCCTTGTATCTGTTACAAGACTACTTGCAGTAAGGGCCAGCTTGTGCTGCCCTCTACCTACATTAACTCCACACTCTCGATAAAATTTATCGGTAAATAAATAAACTTCCTCAGGCTTTGGAAATGTTGTGGCAGCATTATCAAAATAAGCGATTCTATTCAACAGCAAAGCCCTCCTAACACATCTTTTCAAGCAATTCCATGAGCACCTGGCGCTTTTCCTGTTGAGAAATTGCCTGCCCCATTTCTTCAAGTGACGTTGTGATTTCGTTTAAGAGCAATTTTGCTCTGTCACTATATTCTGTCTTACTGAACGTCTTAACGACCTGGCTACCAGCTTTGTCCATAAAAACAATCTTGTACATTTCGGAATCATTTTCATTACCCTCTGTGTAATTATTATCAAAGTCCTCTACAGTTTCCTTAAAGGCAGTTAAATCTCTTAGGAACATTTCTATTGTGTTTGAATTCCAATCGTCAATTCGTAAAGCTGTGACAGCTTTACCTAATCGTTCCATAAAGATTACTTGATCATTAGTAATTGACTTCATAAGTTCAAGGATTTTACTCTCGTTATTAGCAAACAAAAAATTAATGGTATTCTCATCGAAAGATTCATACCAATCCTTAATAACAGATGTAAGACTTGCATTATTGGTGTTTTGTTTTCCAAATATGGTTTTGGCATCTTTAATCAGCGCATTGATAAGGCTGCCCTTTGCCAAATCAAAAACTTGTTTAGTCGCTCTGATATTATCAAGAACCATTAGATTAAACTCATTCATACCAAAGAATTTGAAAATTTCTTCAAAAAGATATTCTCTGGAATTGTTATTAATCTGTTTCAAACTGTTTATAAACTTTTTTTGTTCTCTCGGAACGGGTTTAATGGGCTCCTTGCTATTGATACCACAATAGATTGTGCTCATTTCTTTAGCGTACTTTGGTAGCGACATATACCAACGGTTCATTGCAAGCACAATAAAGGAAAAGCTGTTATATGCCTTTTCTTTCTCAAGGATATATTCACTAAAGATGTTTTCAAGTTCCGTCATGTACTGTGCTTTATCCTCGTTCCAGTCCTCTAAGAAAACCGAATATTCATCAGGGTTTTCATTGATGCTGTTTAAGAGATCGGCTGTGATTTTTACCTCGTTGTGGTTATTTTTTATAACCAGGTACTTTTTACAATGATGCAACACTGCGGCAATATAAATCGGGATAACACCTTTTTTCAATCCAATACCATTTTGAGGAAGAATCAAGGTATTATACAGCGCACGGAAACTCTGACCACCGGCCACATTAGCGCCTGTAAAAAAGTTTTGTATGGTAGTCAACATATTCAGCATATTTTCATCATCAGGGTTTAAGTTGATAACTGGAACACTGTCGGCGTTCTGCAAAACACCTGTCTGAATTAGGGTACTTCGCATAATGGATACATCTTGTCCTGTACCGGTCAGCCCTAAGTTAATATCCAGTTCATTTTCCAAAAGACCTATAATCAACTTTGTACGGCTGTTGATGGCAACCGTCGGGAGTACATTCTTGTTGATAGATTCGTTGTTAATAACCGGAGTATAAGGATAGATGTTCTCACAAATTTGGGAAAGTAGAGCGGAAATCTGTGCTTTTCGGTACAAACTCTGTTTTTCACCCATATAAAAATATTCCGCGCCACCTGTTTCAGGTCTTGCGTAAGAGAATATGAAGCTTCCTATAACTTCCTCTAAATCTTCAATATAGATTTCATACTCATCGGCAAGCAAATCATCATCTATGACAAGGGATTTAAGTTGCTTTACTGCACTATACTCATATGCGATCTTTCCAATTTCGGTATATCTTTTCGGTACAACAAAAACAATTCTATTGTGGTTGTGCTGACTGCTCAAAATCGCCTTTTTAATAAGGTCTATTTCTTCTTCGCTTTTAGGGATTATCGCATAAATCACTCCGGTTGCATCAGTATCTTCAATTTTTCTTTCCCAATTCTCCACAGACCAAAAGTCAGAACTGTCGATAAAAACAAAGTCAAAATAACGGGTAATTTCCTTCTCATCGTTATAACGAGTTGGATACATAAAGCTGTCAAAAGTAGATTTATTCAATATCTCCTTTACGCTTAATATGCTTTTATTTTTCTCAATAGTTTTTGTTATTTCTCCAGGGATATCTACGCCACTACTTTCTTTCAATTTTAAATAGTTATTGCTTCGCTTTAAATAAATAATACACTCTTTGTCAATCAGTTCAGACAACACGTTGCTAATTGCTTTTGTGTTTCCAACACAGTCTTGGAAAGTATCGGAAATAATATTAAAAATAGGTGGCAGTTTTTCAAACTGCTCAATGATATAAATAAGTGAAATCGTCTTAATTATCTTTGCCCCAAGAGAGTCTGGCTCAACCTTTAAAAGTACGTTAGAAGTGAGCTTATACAGCTTATGCGTTTCGCTTGTATAGGGCTCTTTTCTAAGTAGTGGCTCAAAATAGTCATAAATGTAATCGGGGGTAAGCATGGGAAAATCACCCTCAGCTATTTTCAAAAACATAGGCAGGGTGTATTTCTGATCCGATGACAGAAAAGTAAATAAGGTTCGCTCATTCTGAGCAACCTTCTCAGACAATCTGGGCAATATAAATGTTGAGATAGGATGCAGAGGATAACATCCCATGATTGCTGTCTGCACCATATTCTCGTCTTTTTTATCCAACATTCCATTTGCAGTAAAACGTTGGGTCAAATCATTAAATCTATTTTGGTTTTTCTCACAAAATGCATTCCAAAATGTCTCGTCTTTCTTGATAACAGCAGTAATAATCTCGTACATCTGTGAAAAGTTGTTGTGAAGATTGATATGCTTAAATCTGCCGGACACACCACGCCATCCGTCTACCTTTTCTTTTGGCAAGTTGTTGTCGATGTAATTAGAAATATCCTTATGGCAAATGAGCATCAAATGAATCTGTTTATTTCCGCTACGGTCACACTTTTCAGCAAAGTCCTGTAATAGCTTAATGTCACTAATGGTTGCATTCGCAATGCTTGACTCCAAGTATTTGCTAAACTCGTCATAGATAATGTAGACGCCGTCATAACCTTTCGTTTGAAGCTTTTCTACTACTTTTTCATAAAGTTCTACAACATCAAATCCGAGAAACGGATTAAAGGTGCTACCGGAAGTAAGGGAAGGATATAATTTTTCAAAACGTTCATAAGCATTAACATCATACTCTTTCAGTGCTAGAATAAAATTATCCACTGGTTCACTCAAATTCTGTGCAAATTTCTCGAAAGTTTCAGGATATTCTTCCTTCCAAAGATGCTCTATAGTATTGATAGAAGCCTTAAAGTTAGTTTCCGGCATCAAATCTACTAAGTTTTCTGATTTTAAGGCCTGTTGCAAAGCATTAAGAAAAGACTGTGTAAGACTTGCGCTGCTTCCACTGACAATGATGGGGAGCAGTTTTTTATCACTGTTTATATAATCAACCGCAAATTCATAAAGATTTGGATTGTGTATTTTCATTTTCCTTAGGAGCATTTCAAACAAAGCCATATTTTTCTTAAAAAGAAGTGACATAAGCATAAGAATTATATGCGATTTGCCCTTACCGTAAGCCCCAATCAATATTCTTGCCCTTTGAGCTACATTTTGGGTTGTACTAAGAAGCACATCTTCCAAAACATCAAAGGACGACATAGTTGGAATAAAGTTTTTTACTTTTTCGTCATCATGTAAATCATAGGCAATGTTGACAGAGGTTTGAAAGCCTTTGGCAACATCAATCTTTTCGTTAAACATAAATATATTATCTCCTAGCTTGTGCGATATTTTAGTTGTTAATTGCTCGGTAATATTCTCTAATACACCCCAAAAAGTCTATTTCTTTTTCGATCCGTACAACATCAAGTCCAGCGGTGCGAACCACCTTGATGTACCCCATAAGTTCAATTTTATAAAGTAGATTGGTTAATGTGATTATATCCAAGTTAAATACCTTACCAGCGTTATAAGAATTGTTTTGAATCGCTGAAATTTTTATTTCACCTTGTCCCCCAGCCTGATCCAAAATAACCGCAAGCAATATCAGTGGATGCAAGGTATCCTTTTTCGGGGTGGCTTTTTTGTATATCTTTTCTTTTTTGTTAACAATGTCGATAAGCCCAAGCTCACCTAAAGGACAGTCGATATTGCTCTCTGGCTGTACCTTTTCAGGATTAGATTTGAAGCGTGGAACATAGGTGTTAACAATACAATTGTAATCATCCTCTAATGAACGCTCTGATACCTCATCATCATTTATGCGAATATAGTTATTTAATTGCACTACAAAATCATCTCTTGTAAACTCAGACAGTTTAAATTCGTTAAAGAAATAGTACCAAGCAGTGGCTTCCGTTTTGTTAGTGGCAAGTTTATAGTGGAGAAGCCATAATGTACCTATTTCTTCCATATAAGGATCGTTTTCATAAACAACTATACCAAAATCAGTGAAATTCTGCACCTTTCGTCCATTAGCTGGTTCCTCCGTAAGTCCTACTGCCTGTAACCAATAACGCAACGCCTTTACCATATTGGCCCCTATACCTAAAATATCCATAGGGTTTCCATTAGCACCCATGAAAACCTGTGGGTCATTTCGGACATTTTTCATACCTTTATTAAGCCAACCTTTTCTGATAAAAAAGGTATCATGCGCTCTAAACTTCATTATTTCACTCCTAAGCCTCAATCTTTAGTTCTCAAATATTTTTCCATTGAACAGCCGCCCTCTAAATACTTCGCTGAAACACACATCTTACACCGCTTGCATTTTTGCTTATTAATAAAATAGGTATCGCCATGGATCGAGATAGCGCCATACTTGCAAAGGGATTCACATTTTAAGCATTTTCTGCAGGCGTTGAATTTCTTAACCTGATAGCCAACCATACGTTGTAAATCATCGTGCTTTGCTACGTTCAAGGTCTTGATTTTTACCGCATAATCATATCCAGCCTGCGAAAACGGCTGAATAGATAGTATGGGTACATTAGTTTTAATATCTATAACAATGGTTTCATTGATGAGCTTTCTGCCTAATTCCGGTGCAATTATGCCGAAAGGATTAAAAAGTTGAATAAAGTTATCGTTTATCGGCTTGTTTAGCTTATAAACCTTAGCGTTTTCTTCTACAGTACAGTTGGTGAATTTTATCTTGACGTCCTGAGCTGCAATAACACCATTGCCGCCTTGTCGGGCTTTCCATTTACCTGAATCAACATAAACTTCTGGATCTGGCTTTCCAATTTTCTTTGCAAAGTCAACCAAGAAGTTCCTCCATCTCTCGGCCTGCTCAGACATATAGATCTGTGAAAGAAACTTTGCTCTATCGTTATTATTCGGACAACACCAACAACCCACGCGATCATAGCCTAACCGGTATGCATCGTTAAAGTCTAACTGTTCTCCCAATATGTAAAGCCATATTTCAATGTCTTTCCAATAGAAAATAGGGGACGCAACCTTTTGTTTCTGTATTTTAACTGCTTCTGCGTTATCTTCAATCCGCTTATACTTACTTCGGCTTACAGATTCACACTTGCGGATGCCGTAAAAGGTCAAAATACTTCTATTACGATACATATTGTTTAAAACACGGGTTATTGGACCCGTCTTAAACATAGAACAACACCAGCGAAGCATACGAGCTGGAGGACCTATGTCTTCACATACTTTGTAAAAATCCTGTTCTCTATTTTTAGCCACCTTGAAAATTGCTTTTGGATTGTTCTTTCGAAATCGATCTGCATACTCCAACGTAAGCGGAAATTCTAAAGTTGTATCTCCAAAAATATGCACAAGTCTCGGATCGCTCAAGGCTCTCTTTGACAAATCTGCTGTAACCGTTGAATCCTTACCGCCTGAGAATGAAATAACTATGCTTTCAGGAGAATAGTTACTTGCAGCAGTTTGAATAAATGAATACGCTTCGTCTTTAAGACTATTTAGCCGTTCTTGATTTGCACAAGTAAATCTGTTAATGAAAAAATTATAATACTTATAGCTATTATGATCTTTATATTTTTCTAATTGCTGAATGACCTCATTTACGTCAACTTGATGAAATAGGGATAAAGGAATTACCTTTGACTCCCCATCTATATAATATCGGTTACCTGAACACCAGACTGATCTCTCTATATAAGCTAACGGCTTGTCAATAAGTATCTCAAGCAATAATCGTTCTTCAGGAAATACTGGCCGTAAGTCCACACTTAGATAAGCCGTAGTGCTGCCACAAACTGGGCATGTAGTTTTACTTAATTCATTCGCTAACTTAATAATCGGAGTTCTACATTCTTTACACCAATATATCTCAATAGGGATGTCTTGTTCTGTAGTGCCTCCACACAGATCGCAAACCTCATCAAAAGCCTCTCTATTACATTTTTTACACCACAAAACATCTCACCACCAATTCCAAGTCAAATTCATTATACAATATAAACTGGACAAAAATATGACAGCAGCTTTTTTGTTAATCAAATTTCTTAAACACACACTTACCAGAAACCATTTTCGAATAAAATGGTTTCTCGGCAAAGTCATCACATGTTCCCCATCATAAACAATTCTTATCTAAGATTCAACACGTTCCCCGAATACTCCTCCTAAATTAACAAATATTAGAAGAGTCAATAGAAAACAAAAAAACAGACCGTCCAATAAAACGATCTGGCGAATTTTTTTGTGATCGACCTAACAAATATTCTAACGCCCCTGTACGCCGAGACGCCACCTCGGCGGGGGCTACACCATGAGAACGATTCGGAGGAGAGGGGCGGCAGCAAGGGGCTTAAGGCGATTCGGGTGATTTCGTTGAAAAATCTCTGTAAACCGTCGTTTGAGAAAAAGGATTATGGTCAAGGTGCTGGAATTCCGGTACTCAAGACAATCTGGGACTTATTTGACCTATCTTTGTTGTTTTCACAATCTGGAATCCGTAAACACTCGGGAATTTCAGCGTGGCCTCTGGCGTTTGCCTACCTCTGCGGCCTAATTAATCATTCAGATTCCGTCAGTCAAAATGCTAAGTTTTCACCGAAGCACCCTTTTTACGACAGATTCTTTCCGGAGAGATCATCTCCCAAAGTGCCTTTAGTAGATTTCTTTCCAAGCCTTTTCAGTGGCTCCGGTTTTCCTTGGGCAGGCTTTGATCGATTACAGGAAAATTCGGATAGTAGACTGACTGATGGAGATATCATCGCCTTAGACGATACCAAGGTTGAGCATCCTCACGGTAAAAAGATCCTCTTTCTCTGTTGGCTCTTCGACAGTTCGGATAAGCGCCATGTATGGAGCATTAATCTTGTGTCAACCCTAGCTGCCTTAAAGAATGGCCTTGAATACCCCATGCTGTGGCGCTTTTGGGTCAAAGCCAGTCAGGAGAATGAAAAACAAAGCAAACTTGATCTTTCTAAGCAAATGCTCTTAGAGGTACGTGAGCTGAACAGTGCCAGACTGTGGGTTGTCATGGATCGCTGGTTTCTTAGCAAGAAATTCCTAAGATGGCTTATGGATCAGAAGTTTGACTGGGTTACCAAAGCCAAACGTAATACGGTGTTATTCAGGAAAATCTACGACCCCGTGCTCGGCAAGGAACATTACGTCAAGCTTAATCCAAGCAAATGCTTCGTTAAGTTTATCCCCGGATTCGGGTTATTGGCAAAGGCTCCATCCTAAGTATTCCAGACATTTATATCAAAATTCCCTATGGGACCTTGACCCGAAAGGGAAAACCCATCACTAGTCAACGTTTTCTACCCATAGCCGCCATTGCATCCACTTATGAGAAGCAGGCAGCCGAGGGCAGCGTAATTCTTCAGGAGGCAGAATACCCGGCAACCTTCAAGGATGCGTATCTCTTGATAAGTAACCGAGTCGATGCACGGGAAGAAGCTGCAACTGCCTATGCTAGGAGATGGAGAATCGAAGTTTTTTACCGTATGGCTAAACAGTATCTTGGATTAACCTCGTGTTATGCTCAGTCGGAAGCCGCCCATTTCGCACATGTGGAGCTCTTGTTCACGGCAAAAAACCTTCTTTGTTACGCTGCTTGGGAGTGCAATAAAGAAGGCGCCGAACAAGCCCCATCCCTCTGCAAAGTGGTCAGGTACTTTTTCAACGCCGGCTGTCGGATCCACTGTAGCGAGCAGTTGATCCAAGTCTATTTTGACACGGCAACCGAGCGTTTTTCAAGTCATATTGATAAATTTTGGCCACGATCTTTGGAACTCAGGTTATGGATTTGGGAATATTATCCTGGAACTGCATAACTCCTGTATATAAAACTTAACGAATCTTTGTTTTTATTTTCAGAGTGGTACATCTTACCAGATTTTTTTGTAAAGGTATGTTCAAAACGACAATTTCGACTGTAATCCTTTTAAATATATTGGCAATCCTTTGCGATAAATTGATAAATATAGCTGGTTAACTGTATCTAATATAGATTTTAGTACATTCTCAGCTTGTTTTTCATTAATTGCGACTAAATTCTTGGGGTGAATTAAACTGTTTCTTAAACTTATACTTTGTTTAATATTTTGATGCCATAAATCTGCATTTGTAATAATTTTTCCAGAAAATTTACAATAAAGAAACTCAATTCGATCAATAACTCTGTATATTTTTAACTGATTTCCTAGTTCAAATTTCCCTTTATTAAACTTAATGTCTTTTTCGGCTAATATTGCTTGCTCTTGTAATGGTAAATCAGGTCGGACTAGTAATTCTTCAGCAATAGCATTGAGAAAAGCTTCCAGGGAACTCATGCCTAGAAGGATTGATGCATGCAAATAAGCTTTTTTTTCCTCATCACTTTTTGATTCGTTGGCCTTTTCAAAAAACCTAGTTGCTTCTTCAAAAAGATCAACCGCAAATTCATCAAATTCCTGCATTTCTCATATCCTCTTTTCCGCCTCAATTACATCAAGCGTCGCCTGTTTTGCATGATATTTCATTATAGCTAAATCGACAACAGGCATACTAATTCCTTGTCCCTTTTCTGCTTGTAAAAAAAACAGCTCTGATAATCTGCCCCTTTCTTTTGCATCTGTTCGAGATCCTAAACCGCGATAGTTTGCCGGGTCTGTTTTATGACGTGCCTTTGCAAGCCGAGGAGCATTTAAAGGATCTTTACGATTAGTAAGGGCTAAACTATAATGTCTATCTAGTCGTACTCTGTTTTTGCTTAAGACTCCTGAAATATATGCCCATGCAGCTAAAATTGCGTGGTTTAAAGCTTTATCAGCGTACTCTCTATTGGTTTTTTTGCCTTCTGAAACAAAATATGCGTTTTGGCTTTCGATTAATTTTGCAAATTCTTCTCCAGCCTCAGCTAATTCTTTATCAACCCACATATCGGGCTTACTTTGTTTAAGTTCTTCCCACTCGGTTTCAAGTCCACCTGTTTTAGCAATTACCGGCATTGTTCGTTCTTTGTCAAAATTATCAGCATTAACTTTTTGACCCAGATAATAGTTCATAATAAAAGTACGTGCACCTCGAACTGTAATTTTGCTACCACGCTGTTTCTTATCTGCAAAATCACAGTGTTCATCTAATAACCGGACTTTTTGGCACCAATCTCTTAGTTCAGGGCCTTTAACAGTTTCAAACATCCGATCTAATAAATCAAATGAGACAGCAATATTAGTATTAGAAATCAACTGAACGTCAAGCCTTTGTTCAGTATCCAAATCAAAATACACTTTGACCCCGTGCAATTCATTGATGTTCTCTGCAAATGCTTCTGAAATTGCTATAAACCTGTGCTGTCCTCCAATGATCTTTAACGGGTGTTCTTTGTCAAAAGTTATATTATATTCTGCAACAATATTGCTAAAAACACGATGGTCTTTAGCATCTTGTTTCATTTGTGTAAAAGCAACGTTATCTTCAGTTAAGTCTCTATTAGCACGATATTCTGGTTGCAGGTCAGGATCTAAGGGTGCATCTATTGTTCCTAATTGGGTAAGTTTTTCAGCCCTGATATGACATTCCCAGAAAATGGCCTTAGTCATTTTGTCCTGCAAAATATTAATTTGTTCCTTTTCTAAAGGATTAAACCTCTCTGAAAATCCATTTATTTCTTGTATGATTTTAGAATTATCATTGTATTCTGATTTAAAGTCTACAAAATCTATTCTCATAATAATTCCTCCTTTAGTTCTAATTAGGAACTTTCCACATTTTGTCTTTTTTCATAAGCAAATGAATTACACAATGTTTAGCTTAACTTTTATCTATAGATTAAGGCCAGGTTACATCAAATTCTTTTGAACTTCCGCAAATAGACAAAATGGCTACAAAGCCATTCCTCCAACAATCCGCGCATGGAAGCGTGGCTTTTTGCATACGGTTAAGTGGTTTGCGATGCCTAAATTGCTCTCGTTTAGAATTCTAAAAGTTCCCTAAATATTCCTGTCAAAATTTGAATATCAGAAAGTAATAACAAGAATGTCAAGAACATTCTTGAAGTCGAAAGCGGACAAGCAAGATTGGCTGAAACAGCAGCCAGTTATCTTTATAGCATGCTTATCTAAGCATTACTTTCAATTATAAAATTAGCAATAGCTACGATTGATCATCAGCGTCATTTAAAGGAGGAACCTTGATTATTGGAGTAAATGCCTTTTCGTTTATTTTTATCATATTGTAACTTTTGGCATCCAAACTTTCGATCGCAATTCTCGTATCCGTATCCTTAATTGTTATTCCGATAATGACCTGTTTCCAACCCTCAACGTCAATTATTCCTTTGAAGAATGCCTTCATATTCGATATCACGATACTGTGCTGATCAGGCTCATCAAATATCAAGATGCCTGGATGATTTCCAAGATGAGTATTTGATGTTTGAAGCAAAGCCATCGTAAAGGCCCAAATAGCTCGAATATTATCACTAGCTGATGAATCAAATTTCATATCGAAATTATTGATTACAGGCAAATAAGTATCTCGTGAAATAGATATATCATCTATATTTGAGACACTTTTATATCCATATGTTCTAAGATCATTCTTGAAATTACTCTCAAAAGAACTTAACTTTTTCTTGTCTTCTAATGTAAATTTTTCTTTAGGAAGTTGCTCCTTCTGGTCTAAGTATTTTTTCCAACGTTTTGAAAGCTCCGTAAGTTTTTCCAGAGAATTATCAACTGTATTCTTGAATTTCTCTAATTCTTGTATCTCATTAGCTAATTTAAGTTTTTTATAGACAATAGATTCCGATAGTTCTTCGTCTACCGCATAAAGATCGCTTCTTAAAGAAAGAGCTAATCTTCTGAGGGTAAACAAACTCGCCTCAAAATAAGAAATTGAATTCTTTAATTCCTCTTTAGCTTTGGAATGACCGTTCAGTGCAAATTCAAACATTTCTTTCTGAGCAACTAGATGCTTTATATTTTCATCAATGCTCATTATATGAAATTCATTGGCCAAAGGTAAAAGTGTATCAGAAATGGCCTGATTGCAAACAGGGCAAATACCCTTTATTATTTCAGACCCGATGTCTGCTCCAAGGTTCTTTAGCCTTGCGGCGTCTTTATTATTAGCTATGTCAATCTTGATAGTATCTAAACTCTCTCTAAGGCTTTTTATACTTGCATCTTCCATGCTTAGCTTTCTTCTAGCTTCATTAACTTTGTTAGATATTAAATCGATTTGCTTCTCTGTTTCATCAAGCTCAACTTGCAGCTCATCAAAATTATCTACAATTTTAGGCTTTAGGGAAGAAAGACGACTCAATTCATCTCTCAGGTTTGAGATGTACGAGTTTATCTCTTGTCTATTAATGTACTCTATGGAAACCTTACCCCGTACAGCTTCTTCAAGAATTCGTGGTGAGCTGGGAAACCCTGAAATTATGCATTGCGCAGACCTGCTGTCAGCAATGAGAGCCTGTACGATATTATTCCAAGACTTTTCAATCTCATTTTTTTCATCTGTTAACCTTATCTTTGTCTTTTCATTTTCAATAGTATCTAGATTAAGTATGTACTCAACAGTGCGCTGCTTGGCCTCTTTTATCCCTAAATTAGGCATTCCTGAAAATATGTCTGCCCATCCACGCTTTTGTTCAATAAACATACTTGAAAAAAGCAGTTGTAAGTACAATTTGCTTTCCGAATCACTGTAATTATTAACGTAAGGTAATTCTAAACCCAAATACCGTTCTAAAAATGTGTGAAACCCCTTTTCTCGAATTGCAGAATTGGGCATATGTACATACATATCATCATAATCCACAGAACCTGTTTCCAGATCAGCAAGGCAGCCATAAAATACTGTAACTAGGCGCGAATCTCTATTTTCCATTTTTGCAGTACGATACAAGGTAATGATATCCGTTCCGTTATATACTTCCAAGTATACTTCAGATTCAAGGGTGTTAAAGGTCTTTGAGTTGTACTCAATGGAGTTCTTATACGCTGAAGTCAGAACCTTTTCGCCCCTGCCGCCTATTATCTCTTCAAAACCGAGAGCATAGTATATCCCCTCAATCACTGAACTCTTTCCACAAGTATTGTCGTCGCTGGCAATAAAATTAATGCCTTGCATGAAGGTATGGTCAAAGCCAAAATCTTGTTCCGCAGTGCGTATCGTAATTTTTAATCGATCAATTTTAAGCATTTGAATACCTCCACAAAGACATTATGTCCTTTATTTTAGCCTCTGTAAGTTTGTTTGAAAGCGTATAGAGTCGCTCTTTTTCTCGCGCCATCAAATCAGTATCTTTGTCAATTTCGCTAACGAATTTTTTGCCTTTGTCCGTCAAGCGATATAATCCATTTGCCTGTTGTGCAAACATACTGTCTGCCAATGCATAGTTCAAAGCTCTGTTTACTGCGGGATCGAATCGAATAGGCGTATATTCATGGGTTCTATCATTTGCGAAGTCGATTAGTATATTCATGTCACTTTCAAACGTTAATGCTAAAGAGATCATGTGCAGCTTTAGAATGGAGCATCCACCACGTCCACATGACTTTGCTAGAATTAAGCACAACTGCGCGACCTTATAACTTATTCGGTAATTATAAGGTACTGCCTCAGGTCTATCAGTAAATAGAATTTTATCAACTGAGTCAAGCAACTTATCCATATAAATCACCCTCTTCTAAATTCCATTGGACAATCCGCTAACCACGCGCCAACCATATCATGTTTTAATTCCATTATCGATGATGTAGTAAAATACTTGTCAAATTCACGACTCAGTTTTTGCTCAAATTCGCCTAAAATCTCATTAAAGATACTCATGTTGAGTGAGCGATCTTGATTCATTTTTGTCCTTAAACTAACCTCATTTTTACATGCCCGCTCTAGCGTATAAATGTGCTCATATATTTCCGGAAAATCAGCCTGCAGCATCCGCAAAACCTCTATACCCTTAATATAATACGCGACATATGCTCCAACTACATCCTTAAAGTCTTCATCATCATCGTTCACTGGATTCATCACAGCTTTGATTTTCCGTTGTATGTTATGTACTTTTTCAGAAGGGCATTTATCCCAAGGTATAGTGTCAAAGCTTTTGACAACAACATTTAGCTTTGTATCCGTTATTGTCTCTCGTATAATCTTAGAAAACTCAACTTTGAAATCTTCTGCTACTTTAATCACAATCACAAAGTTGTCATCCAGATGATCATATTCTTTTGGTTTGCCAGATTTCCCTCGAAAAATTTCATTCCGCTTAGCTGTGGCATGTTGCAATAGTCGATTATCCTTATAGAAAGGAACCACATAATGCCACTGTTTTATTATGGGTACTCCAAGGTCTTTCAGTCTCTGTTTATAGGTTTGATCTACCAATTTGTTTATATCTTTTGTAAGTTTATCGCGCTGATGCTCATACAGCTCATCATCATTGTACTCACGCTCAGGGCAATAGCATTGATACACGATGCCTGTTTGGGTATAACCTTCGATACCAGCATCACCCCTGTATGTAGCAGGTATTTTTTGATAGTTATCACTTTGGTAACGTATGCGATAGCATGCATCGCACCATTCTTCCCAAGCATCTCCAGTAAGTGGAGTTTTAATAAAATTCAAAATCATGCTTTAGCTACCTCCAAATGCCTAAAGGAATTGAGTTTGTCAAATCCGGCTCATTTTGCAGACATTTTATATCAACTATCATTTCTGAACTGTCCGAGGTTAACTGAATTTTAGCCAGACTCAATTGATTGTAAATTTTCAACAGTACAGCTTCTTTATTTATAAAGAATAGCTTTTCGCCAATAAATAAACATTTTCTTTCACACACATTGATACCTCCTGTAGCTTGTCGTCGCACATGAAAATCATTAGAAGATTTTCATTTCTTCAAGCTTTGATCATTGTGGACCAAGACATATGGCTACAGAAAATTATATTCGTGTGTACCCTGTTCTTAGTTCTTAGTTGCATTTTGATTCAGGTTTTACAGCATCTTTTGGTATTGCCCAGGTGTTGTCAAAACGGATAGCACCTGAAATCTTATCTTGAGCACATAACACCTGCGCCCGGCCTGCGATGATTCCCCATTTTTCGGCTGCCTTTTTCACAATAATATAGTCCACAAAAACAACCTTCCGGAGGAAAATCCTGTATATTTTATTATATATCGAAAAATGAATAAAACAATGCATTCACCGAAAAAGCAAAATATCTCTCGGAAATTACAGATTAAAGTCACATATAAATTTGTAGGCAAAGCTTTTATGCAGAAAAGCTCCAACATAAGCGATAGAGCATGCTTATATTGGAGCTTTTCTACACAAATGTTCATTACTGAAATTCTTACACTGTCATCATGAAACCTATAATGTCATTAGCCGGTTTAAAATTCACCCCATTGTCGGCGGTAATCAGGTTCACTCCATAGTGGTTCATCCACTCCACACATTCCATGGTCTTATATACATCGCGTCCAATCCGGCAAATACTTTTTGCCAGCACTATGTCTATCTGCTTAGCTTCAACCACTTCCATAACCTCTTTTAAGCCTTTACGGTTAAAATCCAAGCCGCTTCCTTGTTCGGCAGTAATGCTAACGACCTCCCAACCTTGTTTCCTCGCATATTCTACCATCTGCTCCTGTTGAAACTTCAAAGCCATGTCATCCGGGTTAGCTACTCTGCAATATATCCAAACCCGATTGCCCTGTTTATTTATCTTATTTTTCATCATATCATCTTCTCCTTTATCCTGTATCCCGCTTTCATTGCGGGATACAGGTGTTGTTATAATCTTTAAAATTCCAAACAATCTCTATCGCCCCATTGTTGTAGACGCGAATGACTTGAATAAATTC
>LADV01000330.1 GCA_000961805.1 Peptococcaceae bacterium BRH_c23
GGCAGTATGTCAAATTCGTCAGCGCTGACGAATTTGACATACTGCCGTCAGCGCTGTCAGCAAACAGTTTATCACCATATTCTTCAAAGAGCTGCACCAGCCTGTTGGCTGTGCGCTGGGAATAGCTCACCGATTCCAGCAACCATTTCCCCATTCTCCATGAGGGAGCAGGGCCTTGGCCACAATAACAGCATACGTAGACGGGCTTCGGATGGTGAAGGCTTTGGCATAACCCCATCAAAACATCTGCCAAACTTGGGATCTGGTGACACCACCAGCTAAAATTATATCCGAAACAGCCAAGGTCAGCTGGTCTTCATATCCTCCAACGAAGGCATAAATAATCCAAGAAAATAGAAAAAAGCTAGATTGTTCCCTCAATCACTCTGTCACTATAAAAAGAACATACACTTCTCAAACCATCTCATACCATGGATTTCACTCAACACCAATATAGCACAATTATCGTCTCCACGTACCTCGTCCAAGTGAAAATATTAATAGTTGTGCGCATTAATTATTGTGGTATATGGTCAGGTTTGGTAATTACATCTCCTTAAGCACCCGCCGCAATGTATAATCTGTGTCCAATTAAAATATACCTCTGTATTATATCTAATGTTTCACTCATTAGGGAACCTTATGCCATTGATCCTATTAAGCATCCACCATGAGTGTCATATTATCCCTATGAACCACTTCTTCACCATCAAAGTCCGGGATGATTTGGTGCAGTTTCACAGAATGCAGCCCCTTCACCTTCTGTACCTCATCTTGGCTCAGCTCGACGACCCCTCTGGCGATCTCCTCTCCCAGCAGGTTGAGAATCCGAACGATTTCTTTACGTTCCCAAGTTCCCTCTGCAGATACAATTCCTTTAGCCAGTAAACTTTTGCCTTCTTCAATAAGCGCCTTGGCGGCTCCGTCATCGACCTGAATACTCCCTTCAGATAACCCAGCGTATGCTATCCAGCGTTTCCGACCTGCAAGACGATGTTTTGAGGGCTGAAAATAGGTTCCCTCAGGACCCTGACCCTCGGGTAAATTGATGAGTTCCCGGAGTCGAGTGAAATTCAACAAAAGCATACCAATTCCAAAACGAGTGGCAATCTTGGCCGCTCTTAATTTTGTGACCATCCCCCCGGTGCCTAATAGACTTCCCACCCCACTAGCCATACTTTCCACCGCCGAAACCTCTGTCACTTCCTTAATTAATTGAGCAGACAGATCCTTTTTGGGATTGCCTGTGTACAAGCCATCCACATCCGTCAGAATCACCAATAAGTCCGCACCAATAAGCCCTGCCACCAAGGCCGATAGGGTATCATTGTCCCCAAAACAGAGTTCTTCTACCGCTACGGTGTCATTTTCATTAATGATCGGAACCACTTGTAAGCGCAATAATTTCTCCAGTGTGTTTTGAGCGTTACGATAGTGTGACGCTTGAGCTAAATCTATGCGAGATAAAAGAACTTGCGCCCCGATGATACCATGCCGTTGAAGATTATGGGCATACCTCTCAATGAGTACCCCTTGACCTACAGCCGAAACTGCTTGTTTACCTGCTAAATCTCGTGGGCGTGAATGTAGCCCTAATTGTCCCATGCCAGCAGCTACAGCTCCGGAAGTGACTATAATGCACTCCACGTTCTTTTGCTTGAGAGCAGCGATGACTGAGACGATTTCAGCGATCGCTTGATCATCTAAACCGCCTTGCTGGTGATTCAAACTGCTGCTCCCTATTTTCAAAACTACCCGACGAACTTCATTTAATGTCACTCTGAATACTCCCCTTCCAAGTCTTCTGCACGCCGAGCACAGGCTTTTACCGCTTTCAGTACGGTTTGCGCCAATCCGTCATCTGTAAAAACATTAATGGCCGCATAAGTTGTTCCATTAGGGGAGGTTACTTCCTCGCGTAGTCTGCCTGGTGACTTATCACTCTCAGCAATCATTTTTCCTGCCCCAATCAACGTTTCAAGCACTAAAACCTCAGCATCCTCTTCACAAAGCCCTAGTTCAACCCCGGATTTTATCAAACTCTCTGCAAAGAGATAAAAATAAGCAGGCCCACTTCCACTAATTGCTGTTAGGGCATTAATATTTTCTTCTGGGACCCACATAATCCGCCCCGTAGCCGAAAAGATCTTCTCGCCCACCCCAGCCTGTTCCTCCGTGACATTATCCCCTCGCACCAATCCAGTCATGGAATGAAGCACCGCAGTCGAAGTATTCGGCATGGCTCGGATTATTGCAACCCCTGGCAGGTATTTATAAAAAACCTTTAGAGGAACACCAGCCGCCACACTAATAACCATCTTACCCTGCAACGAATAATTCGCAAGATCTTTAACCACTGCTTGAACATCCTTCGGCTTCACCGCAATAATCATGACTTGCGACCTTTCCACAAGCTCCTTCAACGAAGCCGCAACAACACCATATCGATCTACCAGTCCCTGCAAACGCCCCTGATTGGAAAGATTCGTCACTCGAATCTCAATCTCCTTGTTCGTTTTTTTAAGACCACTGATCATAGCCTCCGCAATATTTCCCCCACCAATAAAACCAATTGACTGAGTCATCCTCTACACCCTTTCATATCCGTTTAAGCTGTATTGAGCTTGATTTACCCCTTAGATGCCCTTTGCCTACTTTTAGTAGCATGCCACTCTCAACAAAATCTAATAAGAACCCCAATTAATACAAACGTATTAATTGTCTAAAACTTTTCTAATCTAAAGAAGCGTCTTGCAAGCTAAATCATAGCCATCTCCAACAAAAATTCGTGGTTAACGTACCCATCCTATTTTACCCACCCTAATTACCCAAGCCGCAGGCGGTTTCTGAAACTCTGAAGCATGTGAGAGGAATTACTCATCACAGAGCTCAAAGGAATGATGCTAGAAACCCTAACGAGATTTGTCTACGACTTATGCAAGTCAGGAACCGTCCCAACATTGCACAACTTTCACCAACTTCACGCAAACCTGTATGGTCCCCCCGTTCCCCCTCGTCCTAGCCCAATCTGACCAGAAATTAAGGGGACATTGCTAAGTGAACACTTTAGTGGAGTTCACGATAAAGCGAGTACCGATGCTGAAGCATTATTACGCCTAGGTTCACATCTTGCGCTACCCAGAGGTTGGCGTAATAGCTTCAGCATCCAAACGAGCCAGTGAACGCAACGTGTGTGAGCGTGCAATGTCCCCTTACTTTCAAAGACCCCCAATGCCCTTACTTGCAAAGACCCCTAAATGCAACGATAAAAAAAGGCCCCTCCCATCCTTATATCAAGGACGAAAGAAGCCTTCCGCGGTACCACCTTTATTGCCAATGCCAACTCATGTTGCAAGATCAAACTCACAACATTCCGCATAACGGTGGAAACCGACCGATTCATCATCAGCGCATCACGACTGGGGTTCTGATACCGTGGGCGGAAAAACTCTCAGCAAATGTTTCTCTCTCTGAACACCACCGACTACCATACTAGGTCGATCTCATGCTTTATACATTATCTAATTGAGTATACTCTATCTGAATCCTTCACCCTTTTCAAGTGCTGATTTGAATTCTATACCATTAGACTATTCAGCTCTCTACTTAAGTGCCTCTACTACAGCATTGCCCATTTCGATAGTTCCCAGAACTTTATCTCCCGGCTTTGCTAAGTCAGCTGTTCTATACCCCTCTTGTAAAACACGTTCAATCGCTCCCTCGATCATCAAAGCCTCATCCTCTAAGCCAAAGGAGTAGCGCAGCATTAGAGCTCCCGAAAGAATCGTGGCTAAGGGGTTAGCAATGTTTTGACCAGCTATATCCGGTGCCGAACCATGGGCTGGCTCATAGAGCCCTTTAGATCCATTCATGCTCGCCGACGGGATCATTCCGATCGAACCCAGTAACATTGATGCTAAATCGGTCAGGATATCTCCGAACATATTTTCCGTGACGATCACATCAAATTGTGCGGGCCAGCGAACCAATTGCATCGCTGCGTTATCCACATACATATGACTTAATTCCACCTCTGGGAAATCTTTAGCAACCTCAACAGTTATCTCACGCCAAAAGCGGGAGGACTCTAAGACATTCGCTTTGTCTACAGAACAAAGCCTTCCACGCCGCTTAGCAGCCATTTGGAAGCCAAGTTCTACAATACGTCGGATTTCCTCCTCCGTATAAACCAAGGTGTCATAAGCGCTCCTAGGATTTGTACCTCTGCCTTTTTCACCGAAGTAGAGGCCGCCGGTCAATTCGCGCAAAACTACCAGGTCTACGTTCTCGACCACCTCAGTGCGAAGTGTAGAGGCATCCGTTAACATGGGGAGCATTTTGACAGGACGAATATTGGCAAAAAGACCCAGAGCCTTACGGATCGGCAGTAGCCCTCCCAATTCCGGTCGTTGCGGAGCAGGCAGTGTATCCCACTTAGGTCCTCCGACAGAACCCATTAAAATCGCGTCCGCTGCCTTGGCGGCAGCTAGAGTCTCATCAGGTAAAGCCTTGCCTACTGCATCAATTCCAGCTCCCCCGATTAATCCATATTCAAAGTTCAGCTGAGTTGACCGACCTTTTAAGACCGCCTCTAAAACCTTAACTGCTTCTGGGGTAATCTCTAAACCAATACCGTCTCCCGGCAACACTAAAACATTAGGCATTTTTT
This sequence comes from Peptococcaceae bacterium BRH_c23, assembly GCA_000961805.1. The sequence continues at coordinate 4,670 of LADV01000330.1, forward strand.
CTCCTCCCTTTTACGTAAGGAATAAGTCCACCCGCTTGAATCAATTCCTGCATGAAAGGAGGAAAAGAACGAGCTTGAAACTGCTGAGCAGTTGTCCGGTTCTCAATGATACCCGTGGCCAGATCGACTTCGATCTCATCTCCTGGAGTAATCCCTGCCACAGCTTCCGGGCATTCCATAATGGGCAGACCGATATTTAAGGCATTGCGGTAGAAAATCCGGGCAAAGGACTCTGCAATCACGACTTTAATGCCACAGGCCTTAATAGCAATAGGTGCATGTTCACGTGAGGAACCGCAACCAAAGTTTTTTCCACCAACCATGATATCTCCAGTTTGAACCTCTTGGGCAAATTGTGTCCCAGCGTCTTCCATGCAGTGTGCTGCCAGATGCTCAGGAGTCGATTTATTTAAATAACGGGCAGGCAAAATGACATCCGTATCAATGTCATGCCCAAACTTCCACGCTTTCCCCAATTTAAGATACCTCCTCCGGATGAGCAATTTGCCCTTTTATCGCCGATGCTGCCGCGACTGCTGGATTAGATAGGTAGATTTCACTCTCAACGTGTCCCATACGTCCCACAAAATTCCGATTTGTCGTAGAGACTGCCCGCTCTCCTTTTGCCAAAATACCCATGTGTCCACCCAGGCAAGGACCACAGGTCGGCGTACTAACCGCAGCTCCAGCTTCAATCAAGGTATCGATAATCCCTTCACGCATAGCATCACGCATGATGGTTTGGGTTCCGGGGAATACCAAGAGCCGAATTTCAGGGTGTACCTTCTTGCCACGCAGAATTTCTGCAGCAAGACGTAAATCTTCCAGTCGACCGTTCGTACAGGAGCCGATGACAACTTGGTCAATTTTAATTCCGCTTGCTTCCTGAACAGATTTGGCATTTTCCGGAGAGTGGGGGAAGGAAACTTGGAGCGGGATTTCCGCTACGTCAAACTCTTGGATATCCATGTAATGAGCGTCTTTATCACTATTGAGTAAAGGATATGAGCGACGAGCTCGTCCTTCGAGATAAGTAAAGGTTGTTTCATCGGGAGCAATAATCCCATTTTTTGCACCGGCCTCAATCGCCATATTGCAGATTGTAAAACGATGATCCATAGATAAAGCCGAGATGCCCTCGCCTGTAAACTCCATGGCGCGATAGCAAGCCCCATCTACACCTAGTTTTCCTATTAGATATAGAATGAGATCCTTGCCTCCGACCCACTTCTGAAAACCCGTTCCGCGGAAGATAAACTTCATGGATTCTGGAACCCGAAACCAAGCTTCACCGGTTGCTAATCCTGCAGCTAAGTCAGTACTGCCAACCCCAGTGGCGAAAGCCCCCACAGCACCGTAGGTGCAGGTATGCGAGTCCGCGCCAATGATCAGATCCCCAGGCAAGGTGAGTCCCTGTTCAGGAAGCAGACAATGTTCAATTCCCATTTGTCCCACTTCAAAATAGTGCTCAATCTGGTGATTCCGTGCAAAATCACGCATTACTTTGCATTGCTCAGCCGATAAAATGTCCTTATTGGGCGCAAAGTGATCTGGAACAAGAGCCACCTTTTTAGTATCAAACACCTTATCCGTACCAAACTTTTGAAACTCTTGAATGGCCACTGGACCCGTCACATCATTGGCTAAGACAAGATCGAGTTTCGCGGTGATCAGTTGACCCGGAATTACTTCTTCTAGCCCAGCATGTTGGGCCAGAATTTTTTCCGTAATTGTCATTGACATGGCTCTTACTCCCTCCCTTATCTCGCGTTTTTCTCCCGAACTTTTATCCAGCCTCGAACGAACGCACGGTTTACGGCTTGAAGATAGCCGCGTACACTGGCTTCAATAATATCCGTACTTACCCCACGGCCGCCAACCAGATTTTCTCCAAACTTGACGGTCACTGCTACTTCTCCTTGGGCATCTTCGCCACCATCAAGGGCTTGCAAGGAATAATGGCTCAGAGTTCCCCGGGTTCCCAAAACCTTATCAATAGCCTTAAAGGCTGCATCCACGGGTCCATCTCCACAGGCTGCGTCTTCTAAGCGTTCCCCATTGTACATGAGTCCGATGGTAGCAGTGGGGACTAAATGAGTTCCACTGGAGACTTGTAAATATTCTAGAGTAATTTGATCGGCTTTCTCTTTTTGCACTTGCGCAAGAGAAAATAAGTCAGCCGTTGTGACATCACGCTTTCGATCTGCCAATTGTTTGAACCGAGCAAAAACGTCTTCAAACTGATCTTCCGCTAAATCCAGTCCAAGATCTGTCAAGCGTTGATGAACTGCATGTCTTCCGGAATGTTTCCCTAGAACAATGGACTCCACATCGATCCCTATGACGCTGGGAGACATAATTTCATAGGTGGATCGTTCTTTAAGGACACCATCTTGATGAATTCCTGATTCATGGGCAAAAGCGTTTTTACCCACAATGGCTTTATTGTGTTGAATTATCATACCAGTTAAACGACTCACCATTTGGCTCGTTCGAGCGATCTCTGTCGTCACAATGGATGTTTCAACACTATACTGGTCCCTGCGAGTGCGCAGAGCCATGACAAGTTCTTCTAAGGCTGCGTTTCCAGCCCGTTCTCCAATTCCATTCACAGTACACTCCAGCTGATGCACGCCCGCCCCAACTGCGGCTAAGGAATTCGCCACTGCCAGACCTAAATCATTGTGACAATGAACACTGACTTTAACCTTCTCTATTCCAATCGTACGCTCCATGACCGCACGGATAAATGCGGTATATTCTTCAGGTGTGGCATAACCCACGGTATCTGGTATATTCAGCACGGTGGCTCCAGCTTTGATGACCCCCGAAAAGACCTTTGCCAAAAAATCCACCTCACTGCGCGAGGCATCTTCAGCACTGAACTCGATATCACTGACTTTCGATTTAGCCAATCGAACTGCTTCAATGGCTTGTTCTAATACTTCTTCAGGGGACTTTTGCAGCTTATAAAGCATATGAATGGGTGAAGTGGCGATAAAGGTGTGAATACGTGGGGACGCCCCACCCGAAAGCGCTTGCCAGGCACATTCAATATCTTTAGCATTGGCTCGGGCAAGCGCTGCCACACTCACGCTTCTGACTTCTTGGGCGATTCGACGTACTCCCTCAAAATCACCGGGGGAGGCTATAGGGAATCCCGCTTCAAGAACATTAACGCCGAGCTTAGCTAACTGATGAGCAATTTGCAACTTTTCATCTGCGTTAAGAGCCACTCCAGGGGATTGTTCACCATCTCTAAGCGTAGTATCAAAGATCTCGATCCGGCGCATTACGTTAACTTCCTTCCGAACTAACAATTTATCAAATTCAAAGAAGACTCCCACTTCTATAAGTGGGTGTTCCTTATTTTGCTTCGGTGGGGGTAGAGTCCCTCACCGAAGTCTCGATGTTCAGCTTTAGCTGAACGAGTTCACTCGTGCTTTTTCAACCAGCTCATCATTCCTCTAAGCTGTTCCCCAACCTTTTCAATCGGATGATTGGCTTCATTACGAGTCATTGCGTTAAATGCTGGACGATTTGCTTGGTTTTCCAGTAACCAGGCTTTAGCAAATCGACCGTCTTGAATTTCTTCGAGTACACGTTTCATTTCTTTACGAGTTTCTTGGTTAACGATTCGTTTACCGACAGTCATATCTCCATACTGAGCGGTATCGGACACAGAATATCTCATCCAACCCATGCCGCCCTCATACATTAAGTCGACAATGAGTTTTAGCTCGTGTAAACATTCAAAATAAGCAATTTCTGGTTGATAACCAGCCTCTACCAAGGTGTCAAAGCCTGCTTTAACGAGTTCTGAGGCCCCTCCGCAAAGAACTGCCTGTTCTCCAAATAAGTCGGTTTCGGTTTCCTCACCGAAGGTCGTTTCCAGTACTCCAGCCTTTGTCGAGCCAATTCCTTTGGCATACGCCAGGGCTAATTCTTTGGCTTTACCTGTAGCATCTTGATGAACAGCTATCAAGGCTGGAACCCCTGCACCTTCAGTATAAGTGCGGCGTACTAAATGTCCTGGGCTTTTCGGAGCCACCATGAAGACATCAACATCTTCGGGTGGGACGATTTGTCCGAAATGAATATTAAAGCCATGGGAAAAGACGAGTGCTTTTCCTGATGACAAATGCTGCTTGATTTCTGCATAATAAACCTTACTTTGGGTCTCATCCGGAAGTAAGATTTGAATGACATCCGCGCGTTTAGCAGCCTCTTCTACTGTCATAACCTCAAAGCCTGCGGCTTGCGCACGCTCAGTACGAGCACTTCCTGGACGAAGACCAATCACAACGTTAAGACCTGAATCTTTAAGGTTTTGAGCTTGGGCATGCCCTTGGCTACCATAACCCATTACAGCAATAACTTTACCTTTTAGTAACTCCAGATTTGCGTCAACTTCATAATACATTTTTGCCATTTTGTAATAACTTCCTTTCAACTATAAACCTTTTTATCAAAAACCCACTATATTATACTACAACTCGTACAAGCTTTGTCTAGGCATCCGAACGCAAAATTGCAATCTTGCCGGTGCGTACCAATTCTAGTAATCCATGGGGTCGAACCGCATGCACAAAGGCATCTATTTTAGGAATATCTCCCGTTAACTCCACCGTTAAATTGGTTCTACCCATATCCACAACCCGTCCTCGGAAAATATCGACGGTCTGAAGAACCTCAGATCGAGTTTCTGCGCTAACTTCCACGCGGATTAACGCCAACTCTCGATCAACCACGCTTTCCCCGGTCAAGTCCGTTACGGAGCACACAACCACCAGTTTACTAAGCTGATTTCTCACTTGCTCAATGATTTGATCATCACCATTTACAACGATCGTCATCCTGGAAAGTTCAGGATCCTCCGTCTGACAGACCGTAAGACTATCAATGTTATAACCCCGACGCGCGAACAATCCAGCCACCCGGATTAAAACACCTGGATTATTCTCAACAACAACCGCCAGTGTATGCAGCATACTATCACCTCACAATCATTTCAGTAATGTCTTTACCAGGAGGAACGAGGGGCAAAACATTCTCATCCCTTGAAATCTTAATATCGATCAGAACTGGTCCAGGATGATTGAACGCCTCCTCAATGGCACTGCGAACTTCTTCTGCGGAATTTACATGGATGCCGAGAATACCATAGGCTTCCGCCAATTTAACGAAGTCCGGATTTCCTTCAAGCTGGATTTGACTATAGCGCTCTGCATAAAACATCTTCTGCCATTGGCGAACCATACCAAGGACCCCATTGTTCAGAAGGATGATTTTAATAGGAAGTTTATTTTGAACAACCGTTCCTAACTCCTGGATTGACATCTGTAATGAACCGTCTCCCGTGATTAGGATGACCCTATCTTCCGGACGGGCAAATTGAGCCCCGACGGCAGCAGGTAAACCATAGCCCATAGCGCCTAATCCGCAACTGGTCGCATAATTGCGGGGGTGTACAGTAGGATAATATTGGGCGACCCACATTTGATGCTGTCCTACATCCGTCGTAACAATAGCGTTTTCTCCGGCCAGTTCCCCCAGGCACTCCATGACCATCTGTGGATTAAGACTGTCCTTGTCATAGCTTAGGGTATGATTGACCTTCCAGTTACGCAACTGGGTCCACCAATCAGCAACCTCGGGGGCAGCGAACCCCGGCATTGCTTCTAAAATCTCTTCCAGAACTTGACGGGCATCCCCAACGATTTTGATATCCGTTTTTACGACTTTACTGATTTCTACCGGATCAATATCAATATGAATAACCTTTGCTTTGGTCGCAAAGCGATGCCCCATACCACTTGTTACACGGTCATCAAAGCGTACGCCCACCGCAATCAGCAAATCACAATCATCCACAGCATAGTTCGCGGTCACTGTTCCGTGCATTCCGACCATTCCCAATAAATTAGGATGTCCTAAAGGAAGGCTTCCAATTCCCATCAGGGTCGTGACCACTGGCGCGGCGGTTTTTTCAGCGAGTTGCCTTAAGACGTCTTCCGCTCCCGCAGTTACAACACCACCCCCTGCATAAAGCACAGGCTTGCAAGATTCAGACAGGGCCTTAGCCACTTCTTCTATTTTACCGTTATTGGCTTGACCAAAGATTTTGTACCCTCTTAACTTCATCTCATTAGAATAGGGAACCACGTTTTCTTGGGCTAAAACATCCTTAGGAAGATCGATGAGCACGGGTCCCGGTCGACCCGTTCGGGCAATATAAAAGGCCTCTTTGACAATTCTCGGTAAATCCCGTGGATCCTTCACTAAATATGAATGCTTAGTAATGGGCATGGTAATCCCTATGATATCCACCTCTTGAAAGGAATCCGAGCCAATTGAACCCGTAGAAACCTGCCCCGTCAAAACCACTAAGGGAATCGAGTCAGAGTAGGCATTGGCAATACCCGTCACTACATTCGTCGCTCCAGGTCCAGATGTGGCTAAACAAACTCCAACTTTCCCACTGACCCGGGAATAACCATCCGCTGCATACACGACCCCTTGTTCATGCCGCGCTAGGACATGTCGTATAGGACTATCCAAAAGGGCATCATATAATGGAAGTAATACCCCGCCCGGATAACCAAAAATAACGTCAACCCCTTCTTGCTGCAAAGCATTCAATAAGATGGTTGCCCCTTTTAAGCCTGTTTTTACTTCACTCATACTCTTTCCCTCCCTTAGCTTTTGCTTCTACGTGCTGTAAATTTCAGGACCATTGATGTGGGTAAGAGCCCTAAAGGCCTCCAGAAGCTGTTTAAACTCCGGACCAGGAACCCCATCCCCGATCTCACGCCCGTCTACTTTGATCACTGGGATCAATTCGGCTGCGGTACCGGTAAGAAAACATTCATCAGCTGTATACAAGTCATGTCGAGTGAATAATTCTTCCTTCACGTTCATACCCAGTTCACGAGCAAGGTCCATCACAGAGTTTCGGGTGATGCCTTCAAGTATACCTGCCGAAAGGGGAGGAGTCATTAAGACGTTATTACGATAGATAAAAATGTTATCAGCCGTTCCCTCAGCCACATATCCGTCTTGAGTGAGCATAATCGCTTCAATCACACCAGCCTGTATACTCTCTAGTTTAGCCAGTATATTGTTAAGATAATTAAGGGATTTAATCCTCGGGTTCAAGGAATCTGGATTGTTTCGACGAATAGCCACAGTCTTTACTTCTAACCCTTGCTCATACATGCTTTGCTCAAAGAGCTTAATTTGCGCAGCAATGCAAATAATAGAAGCCTTTGGACATTTATTAGGGTCAAGTCCTAGGTCTCCCTTACCTCGTGATACCACAAGGCGAATATAGGCATCTTTCAAACCATTCCTGCGTAACGATTCCAAGACAACCTCTTGCATTTCTTCCTTACTAATGCCAATCGTCAATTGAATGGACTTAGCAGATTCATAGAGGCGTTTCAAGTGTTCTTCTAATTTAAACACTCGGCCATGGTACGCGCGAATCCCTTCAAAAATACCGTCTCCATACAAAAACCCATGATCAAACACCGATACTTTTGCGTCTTCTTCAGGAACAAATGAACCATTCAAGTAAATAAGCAGTCCCATTTAATTAGCCCTCCTTAAAATCGCGAACAAATAAAAACCCTAAGCTAAGTCCCCCCTAGAAACGTGGAACTTTCCGCTTGGGTTTTTTCTACCCACGGTGTAAATCCAATCTGGATTCTGTACCGCTCGGACCAGACAGGTTGCCCCCGGAACCCTAGGCACACTTCCTTTGCTGTTATATCACATTTATATTGAGAACGTTGTGTATATGATACAGAATACCTTCCTCAGTGTCAACCCTATTTACAATAAATGTTACGAATTTCCTTAAGAATTTCCTTGTCAAAGCTAGAGCGAACGCGTATAATGTCCACTATGCAGATACATATGTTTTTTTGAGAGGAGTTGTCTTGACTTGCCAATTCAAATAGGAATTTTGGGCTTGGGTACTGTAGGGACTGGAGTCGTACGCATATTACAACAAAATGCTACGGATATTCAGACTCGAACCCATTGCGAGGTAAAAATCAAAGGCATCCTTGAGCGTGATCTCCAACGAGCACGCGAGCTTAGCGGTGACATTCTAATCACGGATCAACCTGCAGAAATTCTACAGGACCCTGAAATCGATATCATTGTCGAAGTCATGGGAGGCATCGAACCAGCGCGTACTTTTGTATTAGAAGCTTTACGCAACGGGAAAAATGTCGTCACCGCGAATAAAGACTTAATCGCGCTTCATGGGCATGAACTTCTTGACGCTGCTAATGCCGCCGGAAAGGACCTCTATTTCGAAGCAAGTGTCGGCGGCGGAATTCCGATTATCGCAGCCATGAAAGAATCCCTTGCCGCAAACCGCATTACCCATGTCTTGGGGATTATTAATGGAACGACAAATTACATTCTTACAGCAATGGCCGAACAGGGCCGTGAGTATGCCGAAGTCCTAGCAGAAGCCCAGCAATTGGGGTATGCTGAATCCGATCCTTCCTCCGATGTTGATGGCCTAGATGCTGCGCGAAAGCTTGCCATCCTTTCTTCAATCGCTTTTAATTCGCGGGTTGCCCTTAAGGACGTCTTTGTGGAAGGGATCTCCAAAATCACCCGTGAAGATCTGGCTTATGCCGCTGAGCTCGGTTGTACCATAAAACTTTTAGCCATAGCCAAACACCAAACTGAGGGAATCGAAGTGCGTGTCCATCCGGCGATCTTGCCACTTACCCATCCTCTTGCCTCAGTAGGCGGTGTTTTCAACGCTATTTACGTAGTAGGAGATGCCGTCGGAGAAACCATGTTTTATGGTCGAGGCGCTGGTTCTCTTCCCACAGGAAGTGCAATTGTCTCTGACATTATGCGTATAGCGCGCAATATTGAATCCAACTCCACTTCTGCCATCAATTGTACTTGCTATCTGGACCTCGCACTCAAAGCCGTCTCCGATTTCTATACGGCCTTCTACATCCGCTTACTTGTCAAAGACGAGCCTCGAGTTCTGGCCACTCTTGCCCTTCTTTTTGCTGAAGCAAATATCAGCTTCGCCTCGATCATTCAAAAGCCACGCGATGAACATCAGGCTGAAATTGTCCTCGTGACTCATCCCTGTCGTGAAGGGGCCCTTCAAGAAGCCTTAGATTCTGTCAAAGCCTATAGCAAGGTCCTTAATATCCACAATGTTATTCGCTTTGAAAATGGGGATCATGGGGCAAAGGCCTAAGTGAACTCGTTCAACTAAAGTTGAACATCGAGTCTTCGGTGGGGGACTCTACCCCCACCGAAGCAGAGCCGGGGGTACCACTCCCACTTGTAGAAGTGGGAGTCTCACGATTGGATCAAATTCTTACTAAATTAGGGAGGAAAAGAATGTTTCGTGTAAAGATACCGGCCACCTCCGCTAATCTCGGACCTGGATTTGACTGTTTGGGGCTGGCTCTTCAACTATATAATACAATGACAGTAGAACCAAACCGACCGTTTCAGATTACTTTGACTGGGTCTTATAGAGATGAGATTCCTGCCGATGAAAGCAATCTAGTCTGGCGAACCATGCTTCATTTTTGGGACCTCGTCCACTTCCCCACTCCCACAGTCGCTCTAACCTTTGAAAATCACATTCCCCCTGCGCGGGGCTTAGGAAGCAGTTCTGCTGCCATTGTCGGAGGACTTGTTGCCGCCAACACCTTAGCTGGATCCCCATACTCCCAGTACGAATTGCTACAAGTCGCTAATACCCTAGAAGGGCACCCTGATAATGTTACTCCTGCCTTATATGGTGGTGTGACACTGTCTGTCCCCACGGAAAGTGGCGTTCTTCCAAGAGTCCTAGCCCAATCGCCAAATTTAAGAGCGGTTGTGATTATTCCTGATACCCACCTCAGTACGAATAAAGCTCGAGCTATATTATCCCCTGAAGTTCCTCGCAAGGATGCCGTCTTTAATATTTCTCATGTTGCGCTAATTACCGAGGCCTTTATTCGTCAAGATTATTCCCTCTTAAAAGAAGGAATGCGTGACACGCTTCACCAAAATCAACGCGCCGCACTCATTCCAGGCTTACTCGAAACTTTAGAAATAACCCTGCAAGCAGGTGCCTTTGGAGCAGCCCTTAGTGGTTCAGGACCAACACTATTGGCACTGACAGAACCGGAATTTGAACAGGCTATTGCTCAGAAAGCACTTCAAGTTTTTAAAAAGCATGAAGTTCGTGCTCAGGCGTTTGCCTTAGGGATCGATTCAGAAGGAACACAAGTTGATTATACCCTGTAGGTACTAATCCCGATCAGTAAGATTAGGTACGTGTCCCAAATCAGCTTAAACAAGGGCAGGATTCTTTCCTACCCTTGTTTTTTTTATTCCCTTCTTCCCTCAGCATAACCAATGAACAGACTAGCCATCGCTATAAGCATTTTCCAGTTTTCTACATATTCTAATAGAGATAACATTTTGTAACATTTTTGTTTTGATTTAATAAAGGAGGACGAAATCCTATGATAAAGAAACAATTGGCTTCTTTACTATTTAACAAAAATCGGACGGATAATGATTTGATTACTACGGAACAACTGTCCGACTTAGAACAGTCTTCAAGCGACATCATTATTAATACGCTTGATTTCACCCATCAAACCTCAGAATTATCTCCAAAAACCAAGGCATCCGATCTGATTGACAGTTACCGAAAGGCAGCCCAAATAGTTAAGGAAGTACTGAGTAAAGGCAAACACCTATTTTCTGAACTCAACAAGTGATTGCAGGTTGTTTCAATTTAGCTGCTGTCCAAGCTCTGTGATGATATCCTACTTGCTGCTCTGATGCGACAACGTGAAGCAACACGTACCCTCTAATGAAGAAGCCTGCATTTTACTGTTATTAGTAATTGCAGGCTTCTATTTGGGAAATAGCCGAGTTCACTTTAGGTTATCCAGATATTTTACAGCCTGCAAGGCAGCTGTTCCACCTTCTCCTGCCGCTTTAAATAATTGATAAGGTGGACCTGAACAATCTCCTGCTGCAAATAGCCCCGGCAAACTCGTCTCTAATTTGTGGTTAACCTTAATAGCCCCCTCCTCCATTTCCAAACCAGATACCAGCTGCTCTGCTGGTAGAGTTTCTCTCAGGATAAACACACCGTCTACTGGGATTTGTTCCCCTTCAAGAACGATCTGTTTTACGCTGCTGTCTCCGATTATTTCCTTTACTTTACCCTTTTTCACTTCAATTCGTGGATGAAGCCTCAAAACGTCGCTGTAATAGGGTATGTAATATACTTTAGCACAGATATCGACCATGAAATTAGCTTCATCTTCCCCTTCTTGACTGTAGGAAATGAATGCGACTTGTTTATTCTTATATAAAGGACCGTCGCACGTTGCACAGTAACCCACTCCACGACCCAATAATTCTGTTTCTCCTGGAAATAGCTTATCCACTGAAACACCCGTAGCTAGAACTACCGCATCCGCCTCAAAGGATTCGTCTTTACCAAGTAGCGTATAAGGGGGCCCTGGATATATATTGGTTACTTTAAACGGAACAATCTTGATTTCCATTTCCTTAAGATGTTCTAAAAACCGTTGCCGCAATTCTTCCCCACTTATTTGGGGAAATCCTAGCCAATTATCGATTCGCGGAGCTTTGGAGAGCTTGGGGCTACAGAATTCCGTGCCAAGAAGTATGAAATCACGTTTTCGAATTTTAGCATTCAGTGCTGCAGCCATCCCTGCCGGCCCACAGCCAATAATCGCCAGTTCGTAGTGGTCTTTAAGTGTTTTCAGATCTTCAGACATTATGGGCATCTCTCCTCTAGCGATAAATCCTTTACCAATAAAAGTGTTCCCCGAATAACTTGAAAATACTACGTTGTCAGAACCCATTGACCGAAATACGTTCCCGGAGTAGAATAAATGCTAAGTAAACCTATATGCACATTGATAATAGCTGAGGTGTACACTATGAGTGAAGATCTACTAAGTAAACTCGATCCCATGATTTCTATGGAGCGTACTATTCAAGCGGAACTACTTCTTCTCTTAGGACAAAAACCTTCTCACGGCTACGAGTTAATTCAACGCCTCAATGATTCAGACTTTAAAAGTGGAGAAGCCGATACTGCCACAGTTTATCGTAATCTAAGACGCATGGATAAGGACGGGTTGATCCAATCCCATTGGGAGATCGGTGAAGCAGGCCCAGGTAGGAGACTCTATGAATTAACCCCCTTAGGAAAACAGTCTCTAGATTTATGGTCCCAATTTCTAACACTTCAAAAAACTAAGCTCCAAAAATTCCTACAAGCCTACAAGCAGTATGAAGATTCTTTAGCTAAAGGGGAAAACGAGGTGAACAAATCTTGAATACTTCGTCGAATGCTCTCAGACTTATCCATGCTGGCGCTTTACAGCGCGTGATGGAAACCTGCCTTGACCTCTATACTAGGATGAACCCGAATCTCAAATCCGAGCTAAAAGGGGTAGGTTCGAGGGAAGGTGCCAAGCGGTTGTTATCTGGAGAACACTATGACGTCATTGCTCTCGCTGACCAAGCACTCTTTGCAGAACTGTTGGTCCCGGATTTAGTCGAAAACTACTTTATTTTTGCGGCTGATCAGATCGTCATCGGTTATACCGGGTTTTCTAAAGGAAGCAACGAAATCACCCCCGACAACTGGATTGATATGTTACTTCAATCACAAGTCCGCTTCTCTCATTCTAACCATCATCTGGATCCCTGCGGTTATCGAGCCCTTATGGTTTGGCAATTGGCCGAAAAATTCTATCAGCGGCCAGATCTCTCAACAGAGATGGAAGCAGCCTGTTTTCCTTACGAGACATACCCGAAATCATTAAATCTGGCCAGTGATTTATTAAAAGGTAAGGTTGATTACGCTTTTCTGTATTCCTCACAAGCCAAACAATTAGAGCTGCCCTACATAACCCTACCCTCAAAAATTAATCTCTCTAACCCGGCGTATGCCAATTATTATGACCAAGCAGCAGTATCCGTAGAAAGTAAAATTCCAGGCAAAAACATCATCATTCATGGTAAACCTATAGAATTCGCAATCGGCAAATCCAGAAACAGCCACTTATCCGAACACGCTCAATCCTTTATTGATCTGCTCACAGGTCCGGAGGGAGATTCGATTCTAGAGGAATATGGCTTAATCCCCTGCTGAGTAAATTTGCATTGCTATCAGTTTTCCCCACTTTGTAATGCTTGAAAACCCTGAAACAAGACTATTAATTAGGGGGCTAGGTTATGGAACTCAAAACAGAAAGCCAACCTCTAGAGTCAGAACCACCTAGGAAGGTGAGCCTTTGGGAAATTGCTAAAACCGTATTTCATATCGGACTTGTGTCTTTTAGTTTAGCTGCTTTAGGAGAAGCCAAAAAATCCCTGGTAGACAAGAAACACTGGATGACGGATGAAGAATATCTAAACGGAGTCGCTCTATCTCAACTTTTGCCAGGCGCACCCGCTGTAAATCTAAACACCTATATAGGCTATTTCCTGAGGGGTTTTCCAGGGGCCTTAGTGGCTAGCATTTTTTTCATTATTCCTTGTTTTGTACTTATGGTCGTGCTTACCCACCTCTATCTGAATTATAACGATATCCCCGCTGTAACCTCGTTATTTAAGGGAGTAGGAGCTTTAGTAGTAGGCCTAGTCTTCAATACCATTATTGATCTCTGGAAAAGAGGGGTAAACTCCCCACAGCTCAACATCTTAGCGGTCGGTGGGTTTCTGATGATTTTCTTCTTAAAGGTTAATATCCTGTCTCTGCTTCTTTTTGCTGGAGGAGTCAGCCTAGTGTTTACCTTCTTGACAACAAAGTTTTCCAGTTGGCAAGCCATCATGAATCGACGATTTTGGGTTACGAACAAGACCTTACAGAAGCCTGCTTCCGCAGTCCGGTTTGAATTCAGTAAGAAAAAATACCTCATCATGCTAATCATGCTGGCAGTGCTGCTCATCATTAATTTAGGGATTAATTTTAGCAATCCCACCTTTCGACAATTGGGTAATACCTTATTTAGCATCGGTGGACTGACCTTTGGGAGCGGCTACGCTATGCTCCCATTTATCCAGGATGCAATGGTCAATCAATATCACTTTTTGACGGATCAAGAATTCGGAATTGCTTTAGCCCTGAGCTTACTAACCCCCGGTCCAGTAACCATAATTTCCGCCTTTATCGGCTACAAAGTGGCAGGATTATTCGGGGCAGCCCTAGCTATGGCAAATATGTATTTGCCTGCTTTTGCCGTAGTCAATCTCATTTCTGACCTTTATAACCGGGCGGGTAAGATCGATATCATCAAGATGGTCATTACTGGGATTGTAGCCGCTTTTATCGGCACCCTCTGGGCCGTGATCTTCAAATTGACAAGAAGTTCAATCCTTGACCTACCAACTTTCGGCATCGCCCTAGCAGCTTTTGGAGTACAGCGATTCACTAAAATAGATACCCTCTGGATTATCATCGCCGGAGCACTACTCTCCCTCATAATTTTCTAGCGAAACAGGGGGACAGGGCACCCTGTTTCGCTTTTCCTGCTTGGAGTTATTATTTTCGTCCTGTAATTTAATGGTTTTTAAACCAAATAAGCCCACTTGTTAAAGGTGGGCTTTCCTTTATAATGAGACATTCAATATATCTAAAACCTTTTGAATTGGATTTAATAATGTTGCTTGATCGGAGCCTGCAAACAAAAGGCCCACAGCCTTATTATTTTCTTCCATTACTAAGGATCCGCTATCCCCTCCCGAAGACATATTAGTAGTCAAAATCTGATTCTCAAACCTCAAAGTTCTACGACTTCCATACCCGATATTGATTGTTACATTGACTGCTCTAATAGTACCAGTGGTTAGACCCGTTGTACGGCCGGTCTTTCTAACATTCATACCTACTTGAGCGACAACAGCCGCTTGTACTTTCCCAATTCCAAGTATCTCCGGGGCAATCCATGAATCATTTAAGGGTTGCGCCAAAGCACAATCCACATTGTTTATTCTGGGGTAATCATTTAAAGCGACATACTTTTTCAAACGGGCGATTACGTTTTCCGAGGCACGTCCACTATCAATAGCGCCTGGCTGAAGGATTGAATCTCCTATCTTTGCTCTTAAATCTCTTCCATTTGAGGAGTTAGCGAGGACGTGGTTATTCGAGAGAATAAGTGCTTGTCCATTCTTTTTATCATATACGACGGCTCCAAAGGTTCCTGCCGTAGTACGATAGTGTCCAATACTTACACCTGGATGGGCTGGTCTCATACGCTCAGTGTAGTCCAGCAAAATAACTGCAGGATTTTCAACAGAATAAGCCTTCATGTTACCGACTTCAATTACATCAGTTATTAAGCCGTCCATTGTTTCGGGAACTATTTGATGCTTCTTTAATTGATCCAAAGGTACTTTTCTATTCACCAAGACCAAAATTGCTTTTTGCCCCGTTGTGACTCCCCCAATTTCCTTGAAACCCTGCCCAACCCCAATAACTTGTGGCAGAGCTATTAAGGATTCCTTGCTTTTTTTGTCCATTTAACAATTACCTCCGTTTGTCCTTTTTGCATTATATGAAAAGGTGGACAAACGGTGACAAGCCTAGTGACAGTGGTTATAAACATTAGCCAATTCAGGATGTTTGCTATCTATGCATTGCTATAGATAGCTAGATGCCAAGATAGCCAAGAGTGTCTATGTCGATTGTCTTCGTGCATCGAATTAACCTTGACAAGAATTGTGGAAGTATTATCATGGAAATAATGAGTAGTTAAGAGATTGCGATCTAAAATAGCTCTTGCAATGGAGGCTGCTCATATCTGAAGGGTAAAAAACAGAAAAAAACAAAAGAGACCTCTAGCAGGTCTCGATTCATATATCTCGTGAATTGCAAAAAGAAATTTGGAACACCCCTTCCTCTGTTTCTCTTTTAAAAGGTGGCTAGATTAATGTATTGTGATCTCTTAATAAGAAATGGTTTCATCATTGATGGTACAGGGAAACCGGGATTCTATGCTGATCTCGCTGTAACCCAAGGAAAGATCATAGAAATCTCTGCAAAAATTGAATGCCAAGCGGATTTAATCATAGATGCTTTCGGATTGACGGTTTGTCCAGGGTTTATTGATCCCCATGTACATGAAGAGCTGACCGTTTTAACAAGTGGTAAGTTTGAGGAATTTTTACGTCAAGGGGTTACAACGACGGTTAACGGGAACTGTGGACATTCCATAACTCCCTATTCTTCGGATAATATCTATGAGTATATGGCTAAAAAAGG
>LADV01000190.1 GCA_000961805.1 Peptococcaceae bacterium BRH_c23
AAATCTTCTTTACTATGGCCAGCCGAGACCTGGAGTCTGATTCTGGCCTTTCCCTGAGGAACGACAGGATAAGAAAAAGCGATTACATAAACTCCCTTTTCCAGCATCCGTCGAGCAAATTCTGATGCTATTTTAGCATCGTACAGCATAATAGGCACAATAGGATGAGTTCCTGGCAGCACATCTAAACCAGTCTCGGCAATTTGTTCTCTAAAATATTGAGTATTTTCATGCACTTTATCCCGATATACAGTAGAATCGCTTAACATATCCAGTGTTTTGATGGATGCTGCAGCAATGGAAGGTGCCAAAGTATTGGAAAAAAGATAAGGCCTGCTTCTCTGCCGAAGAAGCTGGATTATTTCCTTTTTACCACTGGTATATCCTCCGGACGCACCACCCAACGCTTTACCCAAGGTGCCAGTAATAATATCCACACGGTCCATCACTCCACAATACTCGTGTGAACCCCGTCCCTTTTCTCCCATAAATCCAACAGCATGGCTATCATCAACCATAACCAGCGCATCATATTCCTCAGCTAAATCACAAATACCGGATAAATTAGCAATATATCCATCCATAGAGAAGACACCATCGGTAGCAATCAGTTTAATTCTGGCATTACCCGCCTCGATTAGCTTGGCCCTTAAATCTGCCATGTCATTGTTCTTGTATCTCAAACGCTTTGCTTTGGATAAACGAACTCCATCGATAATGCTAGCATGGTTAAGTTCGTCGCTGATAACAGCATCTTCTGCTCCTAATAAAGTTTCAAATAAGCCACCGTTGGCATCAAAACAAGAGGAATATAAAATGGTGTCCTCCATCCCCAAAAAATCGCTGACCGCGCTCTCTAAGTTTTTATGCACTTCTTGAGTACCGCAAATAAAACGAACGGAGGAAAGACCGAAACCCCACGTATCTATACCCTCTTTTGCCGCAGAAATTAAGTCCGGATTGTTAGATAATCCTAAATAATTGTTAGCACACATATTAAGTACTTGTTTTTTGTCTTGAGTATCTATTCTGCTACTTTGTGGTGTGGTAATGATCCGCTCTTCCTTATAAGTACCTGCTTCATTTATAGTTTCAATTTCTTGCTTTATATACTTAACAGCTGTTTTCATGATTTCCCTCCACCAACTAGATTTTAGACCAATCCAAAACAACCTTACCCGACATTCCAGAATTCATGGCTTCAAATCCTTTTTCATAATCTCGAAAATCAAATCTATGGGTTATAATACCGGAAATATCCAAACCACTTTGCAACATAGTGGTCATTTTATACCAGGTCTCAAACATTTCACGACCATAAATTCCTTTAATCGTTAAACAGCCAAAAACAACCTTATCCCAATCGATGATCGTGTTTGGTTGCTGAATACCCAGCATGGCAATCTTTCCTCCATGATACATACTCTTGACCATTTCTGCAAAAGCCTGGGGATTTCCAGACATTTCCAACCCTACATCAAACCCTTCCTTCATCCCCAATTGCTGCATAACCTCTGATAAGGTTACGTCTTTCGTATTTACCACCATAGTAGCACCCATTTTTTTGGCTAACTGTAACCGATAGTCATTAATATCAGTCACGACAACGTGGCGGGCACCAACATGCTTACAAATAGCTGCCGCCATAATGCCAATGGGACCAGCACCCGTGATCAAAACATCTTCCCCTATTAAGTCAAAGGATAGGGCCGTATGCACCGCATTTCCCAGTGGGTCAAAGCACGAGAGTATATCATCCTCAAGATCCGGACTACACCGCCAAACATTGGTGGCAGGTATTGCTAAATATTCCGCGAAGGCACCATCGCGGTTGACTCCCACACCTTTTGTGTTTTTACACAAATGCCTTTTACCCGCCAGGCAATTACGGCAGGCTCCGCAAACCAAATGACCTTCACCGGATACTCGCTCCCCAATTTCTAAGCCCAGGACATTATCCCCAATATCTGCGATCTCCCCCACAAATTCATGTCCAATAGTTATGGGTACGGGTATGGTCTTTTGGGACCAAGAATCCCAATTATATATGTGAACATCAGTACCGCAAATGGAGGTTTTCTTAATTTTTACTAAAACATCGTTATGTCCAATTTGTGGAACAGGAACCTTCTCCAGCCATAATCCTTTTTCAGCTTTGCTCTTGACCAAGGCGAACATTTCTTTATTATTCAATCTCTTCGCACCCTTTCGTTTATTTACAATAGGTAAAAGAACCATTACGTTCTCATCTCAGCGTTCAGTTTGTCCCTCCTCCTGCTTATTTAATACGTTGATAAAATCATACCACTAATTCAACCCTTTCAGTCGTAATTCTCTCGAATATTATACCAGTAAGCCTTGGAAGCACGGATCTGCACAAGTTGAATAGTTAATGTATGAAAATATAAAAGTGTCCATAAGCAAGCTGGCGGACTTTCCACTCATGGGTACGATTCCGTTGGACAGGAAGGTCGCTGAACAGGACTATCGCATGATCGTTGTTGATCCCTATCTAGTGTTCTACATCCTGGTTATGGAGGATAGTACCGTGGAAGTTCATCGTGTGCTTCACTACAAACAGGATTCCCCCCGTATCCTCTAAATTTGAGCCAGTAATTTATACCTTTCGTGTTATGGACAAACTCCGACCTTTACAGTCACTTTAGCAAATTATAATGGCTATCCAATGCTGGATAGCCATTATAATTTGCTGCCATTT
Source organism: Peptococcaceae bacterium BRH_c23 (assembly GCA_000961805.1). Next base: position 2,720 of record LADV01000190.1, read on the forward strand.
CCAATTTGTTTTCCCTTCGAGGGTGTCGTAAATAACGACCCCCTCTTCGATGACTAGTATCGTAGGAGGAAGAAGAACTGGATGTTGAATCACTTCATGATAGGTCGTGAGATTTTCGACGAGGAGGATAGCTGTATCGCCGTTTTTGATATAACTCGCACCTTTCTTTTTCGCCGAATATCTTGTTTTTCCTTCCTTGAATGCCAAATCTTTCAAAAACTAGATTTTACAATACTTCCTAGCGAAATTGACGATCTATCATTTCTTAGAAATACAATCGACACCTTTGCTCTATTTCTAAACGAAGGTAAAGCGTGCGATATATTCAATAACCCATCAGAACTTAAGCCATTATAAAACTGTCGAAGATAGCTTTTATATATCCGCCTGCATAATTCCCGACCATTGAGCCGAATCCAAGTGAAAGATTCAGCAGACCAAACAGTTTGGCGGTTTTTTCCGGAGGCAGCTGCAACCAATCCTTCGGTCAGTGTAAATACTGTTTTGGCATCATGTTCGTATTAATTACCGGTTTGTACTAATATTAACGGCTCAAGTAGACTCAACTGTAGTCTCATTGACTTCCTTTGTAACATGAACTGAAGTAGATACCATCTCTCTCAACTTACACGCTGCTTTGCCCAAATCCCCGATAAGAACGCCTATTTCATCTTTACCACCTTGAGCATCAATAGCTAAATTACCTTTCCGCAAAAGCTTCGGCGACAACCATTCCTTTGGCAATCGATTGCTTAATCGAACGGATTATTAAAATAGCTAATAAAATACTAATAAGTAATTGAAATTGCTAATAAAACTAAAGAATGAGTAAATCCTGGGTCGAGGTTTGTATTGGAACAAGGTAAGAGGCAAGGTTTTTTACAATCCTTTTCATGAATGCCCTTTGACATCATTTGGAGACAGACCTTACTAATATTTTTGTTTTAGATCTCGAACTGTTTGTTGAGATTGGTTGAACTAGAGGATCTACATAAATATTATCCAGCGGCACATTGTTCTGGACGAGCCCATTTATAAGTTTGTCAGCAATTTTTAAGCGGTCATCCATGGTTTCAGGCATTCCATCATCGCTCATACAAAGTGCAACAACTTTTAAATCTGTGCCAGCAACGAGAGGAATCAACGCCTCATAGCGCGCCTTTTCCAGGGAGATAGAGTTAATCATCGCAATTCCTTTGTGCACTGACAAGGCTTCTTTTATGGCTTTTGGATCGGGGCTGTCAATGCAGCAAGGGCAATCTACGGCTTCCTGAACAGTATTGACCAGCCATCTCAGGTATTCTGGTTCCTTACCCACAAAGATACCAACGTTAACATCAATATAATTCGCCCCAGCGTCGAATTCGTCCTTAGCCACCTTTTGAATATAAGCTGCATCTTGGGCTTTGATAGCCCCTCCAATGGTCTTACGGCTTGCGTTAATTAATTCTCCTACAATTATCATAACTATTACCCTATTTTTTAGATAGTTACGGGTCTAAACCAATTCATACGTAGATATTCAAGTCAAACTTTCAATTAATTGACTATCATAACCACATTCAAGTAGATACTCAACTAACTTTCCCTGTACTTCTGTGGACAGTTCAGGCTTGCAATAACTCGCTAGAAGCTTGTCTTTCTTAGTCTTAATATTATCCATTAGCTTATCGGAAGGATCGCCGGTTACCGCCCCCCTTAAGCTGATATCAGGTAGAAATGGTTCTTTCCTAAAATGTTTCATGGTATGGTCCGAGGTCAAAAACTGCCCCGCTATGCCTATCTCTGTAATCTCATCGACTGCGAGAGTTTCGGTATTGACTTTCACACCGTTAACATAACGTTTAACCATTCCGATGATTTCTAAGTCAGCTATAAATTTCTCATAGCACATGGAGTTATAACTATCCATGATACCCGAACTTTGGAAAATAAGATTTGTTTTTGCTGAGTAGCTAGCTAGTAAGGTTAACATGCTTTCGTACCCCGCTTGCACAGACAAGGTCTTTGCATCAGTCAGGGTACCTCCGCCCCGGCAGGGAAGCCCATAGGACTTCGCCAAACGAGCAGCATATTGATAGGCTAGGGCTCCTTCAGGTGAACCTATTGCAATACTTCCTGTCTTCATGTCGGAGGTGGTTGACTGGGAACCGTAAATTACAGGCGTACCTTTGTTTATCATTTGAGCGACAGCAATACCTGCCAGTACCTCCGCATTGGCCAATGCAATTGTACCTGCAAGGGTCATCGGCGCTGTTGTCCCGGCCATTGAAGCGGCGGCAATGACTACAGGTTGCTTGTATTTATTGAACACCATCATTGTGTCCAACATGTTTGTATCAAACTGAAGCGGTGTATTTGTATTAACAATCGTCAGACATCTTGGCTTTTCCGCCAGAGAGATCTTACCACCAAACACTATTCCTAACATGTCCATCAATTGTTCGACTTCTTCAGCTGTGCCTGTACCTGTTATGATAACCTTATCGGAATAGACCATTGTTGCATAAAGCATCATAGCAATCGTTGACCGACCGATATCTGTAGGCTGAACGACGATGCCACCATTTACCTTGTAATAGCTTGACTGGTGATAAAGTTTTAGAAAATTTATGTAATCACTCATCAAAGCTGCATGTTTTGTTCCATCAACTTCGCATACGAAGGAGGAGCCTGACCCTGGGCAAACTTCAACGTGGTCACCCCCAACTACAAAATCATAGTTCGGATTTCTGGCATGCATCTTAAAATGAGTCGGGGCCTTACTGACCCAATCAATAACCTGTGCGCGAGTAAAGAAGGCAGTCTGTCCTTCAATACGGATCCTATTTTGTCGCATAATTTCTAATACTTTAGGATGATGAAACCTCATGCCTGTTTGTTCCAAAACAGCCATTGATGCTTCATGGATTTTCCTCAGATCATCGTCCATTTCGTCCAATTCAATCATGTGAGAACCCTCCAGTCCATTTATTAGGTGCAAATCACTAACCTTATATTCTATAGCGCAAGATAGGAACCTCCTAACAATGTGCCAGTGTTATTCTAATTTTGCTGACCATTTTTCAAGTTCCATGAGAATAGTTTTATCTAGTTGAGGCACTAGATGGCTCTCCATAATATTACTTATCTTTTCTTTCACTTTTCCCTTAACTTGAGATTGGTTATTGTTCTGCATATTCCGGCTAAATAAACTTGGATACCAAACTTTTTTAAAATTACTCAGAGTATGCAGGTTCGTTAGAAAATGTCCTCCAGGCCCTACTTCCATTATCACATCTAAGGCAAGTTCCTCCGTATTCACCTGAACACCTTGTATATAGTGTTTTAATCCTTCAATGATCTCATCAGCCAATACAACTAATTCTGGTGAGACGCTGTTACAGTGATCCATTACTCCAACATCATGGACAATATTGGCTTTACTAAGCATTGTAGAGAAAAGTTCCATGGTCGTTTCTGCTACTGCCTGTTCATCAAGCACTTTAGCATCTGTGCATCCTGCGGTTCCAAAGAAGGGTATACCATAATACGCTGCCAAATCGGAAGACGCTGCGACTAACAGATGAAATTCTGGTGCTCCATAACTGCCAATTGTTGAGCGCATGTCAAAAACTGAAGGCATAGAACCATAGATAAATGGAGTTCCTTCAGAAACCAACTGGGTAATAACCAAACCAGTTAATACATCGGCATTACACTGAGCTAGAGTCCCTGCAAAGCTCATGGGAGACGTTCCGCCCATCATACAATAGGGCATATATACCATCGGAATACGATTTTCTGCGCAAATATAGAGCTTTTCCGTACTCTCCTTGGGATGAGCAAGGGGTGGAATTGGATCACAAAGGTAAAAAATAAACGGCCTTTCTTGAAGGTTTTTTAATCCATCAGCCACAATAGCAGCGATCTCGATGATATCGTTCAAGGCTTCAATATTATTGGTAGAAAAATTAATGGTTTTACTGAAATGCTTAACTGTCTCCAAGAACGTGATTTGAGACTGTACTTTAGGTCTCATATCCGATGACATACCCACTGACAAAATAAAGTGAATGTTCGGTAGGTAGTCGGCCAATTTGCACATCATTGCAGTGTCTTGTCTGAGGAATTTCCGAACGTTTCCCGACAACGGATCAACGAGTTCCAATTGATCCGCATGGGTGCCAAAGTAAACTGGATTTACATTGTTAATCTTCATAGAAGGTTCACCATCACGTGTATAAAGCACCAGTTCCTTGGGGACACTTTTCAAGGCTCTTTCCACAAGACCCCTAGGAATTGTGGTCAGCCCATCGCTGGTCGTTAGAGCGCCGTTGTCTTGTAGAAGCTTAAGAGCCCTTGCCCCCTCAATTTTCATGCCCACGTTTTCCATGAGATATAGACTTGCGTCATGAAGTTGATCAAACTTCTCTTGATCGATGATGGTTAGAGACAAATTGCGTGTTGATGTATTCATTTAATTTCCTCCCTTTAGGTGGTTGCCGATTGACTGACGATCAATGAGTATTAGTCAACTCGACAACCACACCCACCCACGACACAGTAGTAGTAAAAATAGTTTTTATATACTGAGTATTTTTTTACACAGTTCAGCTGCAGATCCAGCGTCAGGTGCATACCCATCAGCACCAATTTGATCAGCAAATTCCATGGAAACAGGTGCGCCGCCAATAATAATCTTCAGTTTACCTTTTAGTCCTTCCTCCTGTAGGAGCTCAATCGTCTCTTTCATCGCAGTCATCGTTGTCGTAAGTAACGCAGATAAAGCTACAATGTCTGGGTTATGCTCTTTTACTGCCTGAACAAATTGTTCAGGTGAAATATCCACGCCGATATTAATGACCTTGAAACCGGAACTTTCTAACAGCATTCCTACTAAATTTTTGCCGATATCGTGAAGGTCACCTTTCACCGTACCTAATACTACTTTTCCAAAGCTAGGCATATCAGTTTCAGCAATCAAAGGTCTAACGATTTCGATTCCTGCGCTCATAGCCCGTGCTGACATCAGCACTTCAGGAACATACATATCCCCAGCTTTGAAACGAGTTCCAACAACACTCATGCCTGCAATTAAGCCCTGGTTAATGATTTCTAACGGGTCTATCCCTTGAGCAAGTAACGACTTGACTTGCTCCCGAATTTGGCTTTCTGCACCTTCAATTACATATTGAGCGAGATCTGTATAATTTGACATAGAGAGTACCTCCTAAATTATTAATCGTTTATCATTGCTTCATTTGGCAGTTGGTTTTAACGATTCCAATTTTGCATTCCATTTTTCGAGTTCCATGAGAATAGTTTTATCAAGTTGAGGGACCTGATGGCTCTCCATAATATTTTTGATCTTTTCCGTCACTTTTCCCCTAACTAGAGATTCGTTACTGTTCTGCATATCCCGGCTAAATAAACTCGGATACCAAACTTTTTTGAAATTACGTAGAGTATGCATGTTCGTCAGAAAATGTCCTCCAGGCCCTACTTCCTTTATCACATCTAAGGCAAGTTCCTCTGTATTTACCTGAACACCTTGTGTATAGTGTTTTAATCCTTCAATGATCTCATCAGCCAAAACAACTAATTCTGGGGAGACACTGTTACAGTGATCCATTACTCCAACATCATGGACAATGTTGGCTTTACTGATCATTGTGGAGAAAAGTTCCATGGTCGTTTCTGCTACTGCCTGTTCATCAAGCACTTTAGCATC
>LADV01000298.1 GCA_000961805.1 Peptococcaceae bacterium BRH_c23
TAATCAATAAGGAATTGGAAACAGCAGGCTGGTTGGTCATCATAACGAATGATGTGGCTGATGCCAAAGAATCAATCAGAATTTACCGGGAAAAGGATGTTGTTGAAAAGGGCTTCCTCCGTTTAAAAAACAGTCTAGACCTTGGGAGATTAAGAGTGCATAGAGAAGACATCATGCAGAACAAGCTATTTGTCGGTTTCATCTCATTAATACTTGCAGCACATATCCATAAGGTCATGCTGGAAAAAGAACTATACAAAAGGATGACTATGAAGAAGTTGCTGATTTCTCTGTCGAAACTTCGCTTACAAATAATAAATGGGACTCGAATTCTATTTCCACTAACCAAAGATCAAAAGGCGATCTATAAGGCATTTAATGTGGATGAGCCTGTGTAGGTATAATTTTTCAAGGGATTTTAGGATAACTTTGAAGAAAGCTTTAATCCTGTTGGCCCCAAGGCTTTCTACTGCCTCCATAAGTTCGGGCTCTATATTTTCCATTACGCCCACCAGGGTAGTAAGCAGTGGGAATACAGTGCACGCAATAAGTAATCCTCTTACTTTTTGTGAACTCTTCGAAATGAAATATGCCACTGGTATGCCCAAAATCGCACATACAACAGCTGCCATCAACGATATTTTCAGAGTTCTTACAAATATCCTCTGGAAATAGTCATCCATAAAAAAGTCTAAATAACGTACCAGAGTCAATGAATTACCTTCAAAGAAAGTAGGAAACGTGGTTAGCAGCAGTGGATATATAAGAAAAAATAAAATCATTGATAAACTCGGAACAAAAAGCATATAAAATAATCTTTTTTTCACCTGCAACCTCCATTTTAAAACATGCTATTCTCTACTTTTAACAGATCCGGTACTTTCTCTGACAACCAGCTTGGGGAAAAGTGTCAAGGCTTCTACACTGTTCCCATTGTCATTGATCTGTCTTAGAATCAATTCAATGACCACTTCACTCATCCTTACTATGGGATACTCTACTGTCGTTAATGAGGGAGTAATGCTTCCTGCCAGTTCAATATTATCAAAACCGAGTACTGAAACATCTTCAGGCACCTTTCTACCCGATTTATGCAAATAGTTTATTACTCCTATAGCCATCAAGTCATTGACTGCCAGTACTGCAGTAATTTCTTGATTATCTTTTAGCAGCATTTCAGCACATTCATAACCGCTTTGCATTGTATAATTGCCATAACTTATATTTCTTTCATCAACTGTTACATTATAAGTTTCAAGCGCTCTTATATATCCCATCTTTCTTTTTGTGGATATTTCCATATTCTTCGCTGCACCGATATAGGCTATGTTTTTATGGCCTAGCTTTATCAGATGCTCGGTAGCTATAAAAGCACCATAGTCGTTGTTTACACTAACAGATGTAATTTTATCATTCTTGATTTCCCTATCCAGAACAACTACAGGAATACCTTTATCCTGGGCAATATGTGCTATTTCCAGACTCCTGTATGAAGAAGCATAAATCAGTCCGTTTACCCTGTTATTCAATAAATCGACTAGAACTTCGTCCTTGTTCTCTTCAATACACTTAATATTGATGAGCAACAAATTATAGTTGAAAGAATTGGCGACACTACTTAAATGATTGGCCATTTTCCCATAGAAAGGATTTTCTATGTTCGGGACAATAAGTCCGAATGTTGTTGTTGCTTTTGCTCCGCCACTTCTTTCAAGAGGCTTATATCCAAGGGTCTTAATAGTTTCTTCTATTCTCTTTCTTGTTTCCAGTTTTACATATCCGCTATTATTTATAGCCCTTGAAACTGTAGTTATTGATGTATTAGACAGCCTGGCAACTTCTTTTATATTAATCATAAATCTCCTTTATGAAAGTATTTTCATATTGTATTCTGTATTGGAACTTGATATACAACCATTTATGCTTCATTCTAACATGAAAACATTTTCACATCTATACCAAATTTAAATATTTTATAATTTATCACATGACAAGTATACTTGTTCAATAAACAAAATTGATTTTCTAACAGAGAAAAACCCCTTTTGAATTGTGTTACTGCCTCTCGACACTTTCATCCTAACACTCTTCAAAAGGAGTTTCCCGGAAACTCAGTATATTCTTTTTTATAGCATTAAGGTATGCTTGCGTCAACATCTAAATCCTTGTACTTTGTTACAACATCAATCGGTAAATCCTTTAAAGTTGCTGGCCTTCCCAAAAAATAACCTTGTCCAAAATCAATCTTCAAATCGCCCAAGATTCTCCATATTTCCTCGTTCTCAACGTATTCTGCGATAGTGGCTTTACTGAGGGCATGGGCGACGGCGTTGATCGCTTGAACCAATGCCTTGTTAATCGGATCAACATCGAGATTTCGAATAAAGGAGCCATCAATTTTGAGATAATCAACCGGAAGCCTTTGGAGATGAGTAAACGTAAGAAAACCTACTCCAAAGTCATCTAGGGCGAACTTGCACCCAGTCAATTTCAACCTTCGAATCCAGTGCTCCGCTTGATCTAAATCCTTAATAGCTGCAGTTTCCGTAATTTCAAATCCGATTCGTGAAGGCAACACAGAACTCTCTGTGATTCTTAATTCAATAAATTTTAGCAGCTCTTCATCAGCAAAACTAGAAGCCGATAGATTCACAAAGAGAGATAGCTCCGTATGTTTAGTTAAAAATTCAATGGCCGAATTGACGACCCATCGATCAATTTGGGACATTAAGCCAAAACGTTCAGCAATCGGTAAAAACTCATTTGGAAAAATAAGATCTCCCTGTTGATCAAGCATTCTGAGTAAAGCCTCATAATGAACAATACTCCCGTCCATCTTAACAACGGGTTGAAAGTATAAGGTGAATCGATCTTCTTTCAAAGCATTGTTGATTAGAAGGATCGTTCGGTTTGACTTCAATAATCTTGCGCTATCGTAACTGGACTGAATCGAACTAATTCTATTTTTACCCTCTTCCTTGGCAGTGTATAAAGCTACATCCGCGTAAGAAAAAAGTGTCTGAGTATCTAGTGTCCCATCGATTATCATGATCCCGATACTCGCTGTCAATTTAATAGTTACCTGATGACCTTCCACTTTGAAGTCTTCCATCCGCAAGGCTTGTAGTAATTGGTTAGCGACGGAACTTGCCTTCTCTAAGCTAGTGTCCTTCAATACAACAGCAAATTCATCTCCACCAAGCCTAGCCAAAAAAGCAGTATCGCCCAAATGCATATCTAACTGTTTAATAACACTAAGCAGTATTTGATCTCCACTTGCGTGTCCAAAGGAGTCGTTAACTACTTTGAAATTATCAAGGTCAATAAATAAAAGAGCACTTTCCATGCGTTTACCAGTATTACTGAGCATTAGCTTATTGAGATATTCCTCTAAGTAATAGCGATTAGGGATATCCGTCAGAAAATCATGAGTAGCCAAGTAATGAAGTTGTTTGATTTCTTTGTTCCTTTGGGAGAGATGCTCCTTTTCACGGACTAACTCTTTCCGATTATAGTCTATGCAATTGCTTATGTGATTTGTCCCTTGCAAAACTGATTTAGCGAACTCCTGGCAATTGCCGAATCCACAGGCATAACAATTGACATTGCGAGATGCTTCTGTCGTTTTATGCAACTGTGTAAAAATCTGCTCAAGGTCAGAAATCTCATGATTACCAAGGACTCCAGACTTATCTTCATATAGCCTGCCAAAATCACTCAGACGGAGGTCCTTATAGAATAACTCATACTCCGAAAGAATCCCTGAACCTTGATTCCTTTTATGATACGTTTGAATTTTTTCCTTTATTAGTGCATTCATTTTATCATCAATATCATCAACACTGATTTTTCCACAGGTTCCAGTGCCGTTGTTACACCCACTCTGGCAGTTCAAAATGTCCACAATCAGCGGTAGTGGTTGATGCTCAATCATTCGTTTGGAGTATTCGTCTAGATATTTATAAACACGCTCTGGTCCTTCTATCTGTCTAATCCACGCATCAGGTGTGCGCAATTCTACGTTTTCTCTTAGTCCACCCGGACGACTGAAAGCAAGCCCAATCCCACAACCAACTTCATCGTAATCAGCTTCTTGATACTTATATAGATCGATATGGTTATTTATTAAATAATTCTTAATTTTTTTATACGTAACATTATATTCGATGAGCCCATCTGCATTTTTTTCACTAATCTCATCTATTTTACCGATACATGGGGATAAAAACGCAATTTGATCATGAACGTTTAGGTATTTTCTCAGATAGATAGCTGTGCACATCATTGGACTATGGATCGGCGCTAAATTTTTAATTAACTCCGGGCGATACTTCTGAATGTAGTTGACAATTACCGGACAAGGTTGAGCAATGATCGAATCTAATTTCTGCTCTTCAATGGCTTTCAAATAAGCCCAGGTTGTAATATCCGCTCCAAGGGACACATCATAAATCCGCGTTACTTCTAACGATTTAAGATAGCCGAATAATCGTTTATACTGAGGAACGTTAAATCGAATGGACGGAGCAACTATGACCGAAATTTTATGCCCCCGCTTCAAGTCAGAGAAAAACCTTTCAGTGTCATCCGCAAAGTCTCTCGCATGATGATCACACACATCAATACACGCTCCGCAGTGAATACACTTCAAGTGATCCACCTTAACCCTATTCTCTCCATTATAAAGGAACGCTACGTTAGCTTTAATCGGGCATTTAGCAATGCACTTATTACAACCAACACAAAGCTCCTTGTTAGTGATCAAAACCTCTAAATTCACAAGTAGTCTCCTTCTTTGATGTTGAATTTTTTCAGACTGCGACTAAGCATACATAAAAGAACATCGTCAAAGATGCTAAAAGATCCGAATCTCTATCAGAATCCGGATCTTTTTATTCTAAACTCTAGCTATATACTTTAAATTTGGCAAGGGCATAATAGCCCCGGAAAAATCCATTACCAAACTTGTCATAAAGGTTGTCCCTAATCTCACTTACTTCCACCGTCCTACTTCTATGTGTTATCCATTATTTCGACATCACAAAAGATATTTCCTTCTTTAAAACTACACCCGAAAGCGACATCCTCGTAAATTTCCAGACTGATAATTTGATTATAGGGTTACAAAAATCGAGAAAAATACGCTCTTTAAGCAGCTGTACAGGCGGGTTAAAGAGTGTAGCAATTAGAGCGTTAATGTCCAGATCAGTACAACACAAAAAACAGCCAGGTGGCTGTTTTTTTGCTCAACCATGCCGCTCAACATCCTCGAGATGCGACAAAATGGGAATTACGTTAAAGTTAACTTGTGCTTGCGCCAGCATTTGTTCAAGTGTTGTTAATTCCACTGGTTTTGCGAGGTGTCGATCAAAACCAGCTTCAAAGGCTTTCTTTATATCTTCAGGTAACGCATAGCCAGTTATGGCTACAAGGAAAATATCCTTAAGTTCCTGGTCGGCGCGAAAAGCCCTCGCTACCTCATAACCGTTCATGCCAGGTAGCCCGATATCACACAGTAAGATTTCCGGCCGGAACACTTGGGCCTTAACGATCCCGTCTGGACCGTCATAGGCAACCTCAACTGTATAACCAATGTGCTTTAGTAAAGCACTAAACATTTCTGCAATATCCACGTTATCATCGATGATAAGCACCCGCTGGGAACGATGGTGAATTTCCGGTTGCACGGCTTCTTGAGGCATTTCAATCACAGTATCATCAAAAGGAATACGTACTATAAACTCCGATCCTTTGTCAAGTCCGGCGCTAAAGACGCTCACGTCACCACCGTGCATTTCCACAAGCCCTTTGACCAACGCCAACCCGAGACCAAGCCCACCACGACCCCGGTCAAGAGCCATGCCTACTTGCATAAAGGGCTGGAACAAAAGTGGAAGCATTTCTGGTGCTATACCGACACCGGTATCAACGATACGAACGATAGCCAGTTTCCGCGAGGTGTCACTTACTATAGATACTTGCGTAGTTCCACTACGGTTTGTAAATTTGGCGGCATTATGAAGTAGATTTCCAACTACCTGGATCAAACGTGATTTATCAGCATTAACCATTATCGCAGATGGAGCATACTCGGCTCTTAGGAGCACGTCGTTCTGCTCGAAGATCGATTGATAGTCTTCAATCGTACACCGAACGATTTCATTAAGCTCAAACATCTGACATTGTAGCTGAATCTTATTCTGCGTAATACGCGTGACGTCAAGTAAATCATCGACCATGCGAGAGAGCTGCGTCACTTGTCGATTGATAACATCTTTTGCTTTTTTAACCTGTCTTCCACCTGGCATCACACGATCAAGGAAAGCGAGGCTGCTGCAGATTGAGGCAAGTGGGTTTCGCAGCTCATGGGAGAGCACCCCGAGAAACTCATTTTTTCGTTGGTCTGCTTCGCTCAGCTCGTGCGCAAGGGTTCGCAGTGAGGTTTCACGTTCTTGGAGGCTGTTACTCATGAACTGAAAGTCGGTCGCAAGCTTATTTAATTCAAAATAAGCAGTAGGAATGGAAGACAATAAGTTGACCTGACTGAAATCTCCAATCATCAGATCATTGGTTACTTGGCTAAGTTGCTCCAGCGGTGCGCTCACGTATCTCTGGAGTTGATTACGTAGGTTCCATGCTAAAATCAGCCAGATGATTGATGCTACCAGAAGTATCAGCCCTACTGTCCATACATATGAACCCCAAAAAACAGACACTGGGATTTGATCTACAACAATCCAACCAGTTCGTTCTAACCGGGAAGCACTACCCAAAACCCTAGTTCCGTCGTATAGATAAAACGCGTTTGTCTTTCCGGCTAGGCTATCGTGAAATATTTCCAAGTTACTCAGGTTGGTTTGCTGTTTGACCAGATCAAAAGAGGGATGAGCTAACAGCGTGCCGTATTGATCCATAATGAAAACAAAGTCCTTACCTGATCTAGTAGTTATGTTTGTGATCTCTTTCTGAAATAATCCTAGGTTCAATTCTCCTACCACACGACCTCCACTAGAAAGGGGTCTAACCAAGTAAACTGTGGGTTCACCCGTACGAAGTGAAATAAATGGCCGAGAAATACCAAGGCTTTTCTTTTCTACTGTTTGCTGAAAATCCGGTAACTTGGACATATCCAAGCCTAAATAACGCGGATTGGAAGGCATCAATAATTTGACTATGTTACCTTCATCCAAATAGTATAAGGTATCAAAGTAACCATAGGCTTCCCAGGTGCTTTTCAGGAAAATCGGCAACCTTTCCGTTCCTGAGTTCTCTGCTACCCGAGCAATTGTATCCAAGATTCGACCCCCTTGGTCCAGATGATGATCAACTATCTGAGCCATAGATTGTGCGATCTGGGATTGCTGAATTTCAAGATTTTGTTCTCCTATATAGCTTACTCCGACCACTACTGCCAACCCCAAGACCATTAGAGGAAGAAACAGACGTAAGAGTACCAAACGCCAGAACACCTGACGGAGAGAAGGTAAATCTTTTCCGTTTGCCATTATTCACCTCCAGGGTCGGTTAAGGTTAAATCCTCAAGAGTAATAAATTTACCGTCACGAATGGTGCTTAAATATATGGGCCGCTCAACATCGCCGAAGCGATCAAAAGAGAACGTATTCATCAGCCCCTGAAAATCATGTGTTTCTAGCAACGCTTGTCGTAATCCTTCAGGCCTTCCTCCGGTCTTTTCCAGAGCAGCTGCCAATACTAGGAAGGAGTCATAAGCAAGAGCGGCACCGAAGGAAGGGGCCTGTCCAAACCTGGTTTGATAACGGGCTTGGAAATCCAACAAAGTCGGTGATTGGCTGGTTAATGCATAGGCTTGTTCGAATTTTATCCCTTCAACTGCTTGGCCGCCATTGTTGATCAGGGTTTTTGTCGGAGCCCAACACGAGGTAAATAGTGGGGTCTGCCAGCCCATAAGGCGGGTTCTTTGAGCAATGAGTGCCGTATCAATATCTGAAGCGATAATAAGCAGTCCTTCCGCTTTGCTCGCACTCAACTTCAAGAGTAATGGGGAAAAGTCCGACTGTGCCACCGAAGAAAAGCTGATTTCACTTGTTATCGCACCGCCCATAGACTGGTATTTACTAGAAAAGGTTGAGCAATAAGTCTTGGAGTATGCAGCATTGTCACTATCATAAATAATGGCCAGCCGGGTTATTCCACTTCGTTGATAGATATATTGGGCGAAAGCTTGAGCGCTGTTTTTGAATGAAGGATAAACTCGAAAAAAATAATCATCTATACCACTCAGATCTGGAGTTGAGACAGTTGGACCAAGCAATACGACTTTAGCAGGGTTTGTTACCTCCAACCCTGCAAGTGTTTGCTCACTGGTTGTATGACCAATGATGGCAAGTACCCCAGCCTTAATCAGCTCACGATCGGCAGCCTGAGCCTTTTCAGGGATACCATGATCATCACGTATGATCAATTCGATCTTACGTCCGTCAACACCACCCGTTGCGTTAATCGTCTCTAGCGCCATTTGAACTCCGTTTCGTTCTTGAACTCCCAATTCAGCTTGAACACCGGTCAATTGAGCAGCGAAGCCAATGAGGATGGTTTTTTTCATCATAGACTCTTCAGCTAAGAATAATGTTCCAATTAACAAAACTACCAAGATAAGTCGCAACCACGAATTGTTAATTAAATTTTGCCTTTTCATATCTTCTTTGGCCTCCTTGAATCACATATTTAGGGGCCTTATTTAGACAGTAATATATTGATTATCTATTTTTAAAAAATATTGCTCTTTAAAAGGTAGGAAGTTACTAATGATATTGTTGGGTTATTTTACCTTATAAAATTTTATAATATTCTTTTAATTCAATATATTGTCGATTTTTCCCTTTATTTTATCGGGTAATTCCTCCAAATTCTTATCGAATAATCTTTGGAAATTACGACAATTAATACAAATATTTAGTCAAAATAGTTGATTTAATTACTTTTTGACCCGAGAACTGCCTTTTAAATTAGTGAAAAAATCTCGCTTTCTGTCATTTTTTAATGGAGAAATGCGAGATTTAATCTTATTTCTTATTAAGTGAAAATTTGGATTTAATAAACATCGGGAGGCGTTTGCACAACGACCTCGACCTCGACCTCGAATGCTTGAGTTAAACTTTATTTAAGCTACTAAATGATATTCTCAACCTCCGGTGCAATACGACAATGCTTTTGCAAACAGACTAAAAAGAACGGAATGGGTGTCCTGACGAGGGTATTTGCCTTTGCATCACTGCGACTTCAATGATGGTGGCTAGATTACGCCCCGGACGAACAGGAACGGTGATCTCCGGAATTGAGATCCCTAAGATCTGCCGTGTCTGAGGTGGATCAATTCCTAGCCGGTCGTATAACTTTTCTTGCTGCCATTCTTCCAGGTGTACGATAAACTGGATATCTTTTTCATCTCGTACGGCACCCGCCCCAAATAGGGTCGTTACATCAAGAATTCCTAAACCGCGCACTTCAAGCAGGTGCCTAATCCGAATAGGGGCAGCGCCTCGCAAACTTTCTTCATCGACCCGACGAACTTCCACAGCATCATCAGCCACCAACAAATGACCACTTTTGATTAATTCTAAAGCCGCCTCACTTTTGCCAATCCCACTCTCACCGGTAATCAAAACACCGACGCCGTATACGTCGACTAACACTCCGTGGACTAGGGTACGGGGAGCTAACTGGTTTGTAAGGTAGCGAATTAACAGATAAAAAAGTTGGGTCGTCGATCGGTAAGTTGTTAAGAGAGGGATGTTGCGCTCCTCGGCTAATTCAATAAACTCACTGGGGATCATCAATCCTCGGGTGATGATCACGCAGGGGACTCCTGCCACCATCACTTGGGCCAGATGTGCGAGCCGTACTGTCTCTTCATATTGCTGGATGAGTCCTAACTCAGTCCTCCCATACACTTGCAGGCGCTGGGGAGTTAAATGCGCTAAATATCCCGCCAATTCTGCACTCGGACGCTTTAAGCTGTAGTCCGAAATTTCTTTGTTTAATCCCTCATGTCCGGCTTGAACCTCAAATTTAAATTCCTCAACTAACTGGCGTACCGTAAGCAATGTTCCCCCTTCTTTCTAACGAGAATAAATACAAGGGTTGAATCTCAAAAATTCAACCCTTGTTTAAATAGTACCGCTTCATGCACTAAATATATTTAATTGCTCCATGACCTCCGCTGCAGTGGCACAATCCAGAACTGAGTCCACTAATGTCTGTTTGTCCACACCCTTAAACGTCAACTTGCTCAGGGTCTGACGGACTTTAGGCAATGACCCAGGGGCCATACTTAGTTCCTTGATCCCCAATGCGGCGAAGAAAGGTGCCAAAATACTGTCTCCTCCGGCCTCACCACAAATGCCCACCCAAATGCCAGCCTTTTCTGCGGCTTGGCTCACTCGGGCAATCATGCCCAATACCGCGGGGTGATGCGGTTGATATAAGTCTGCCAGCTCATTATTTTCTCGATCCACTGCCAACATATACTGAGTCAGATCATTCGTACCGATACTAAAGAAATCAACCTCTGCGGCTAACCGCTTAGAATTCCAAGCGGCTGCAGGAATTTCGATCATCATGCCTACTTCAAGCTTGCCGATAGCCCATCCTTCTCGTACCACTTCGTCCCGAGCTATCTGGAGCAGTTCCTTAGCTTGGAGCAATTCCTCAAGTGTAGCAATCATA
>LADV01000077.1 GCA_000961805.1 Peptococcaceae bacterium BRH_c23
CAACAGGAGTATTACACCATATTGGCTGTTGCCGACAAAGCGGCGGATTCTACGGCTTTTGTTGAATTTATGCTCCGTGTGATCCGAGATGCTTTAAATGAGTTTATGCAAACCGAACAAGTTCGCGAGCAAGTTACCGATCAAGTCGAGCGCCTGATGTCCGCCTTAGGCAACGAAACGCTGTCCGCAAAAGAGCTTTTGGAGCGGCTTGGACTTAAGCACCGTCCGACGCAGATTTTCCGCTCACGGGTGACCCACGAAAATAAAAAAGTCAGAACTCAGCATGTCGAAGGATACATAAAAAGAAAGCTGAAGTAGCGAACCAAATTGGCGCTAATAGTTGTCCCAAATGTGGTGGGGAGTTAATCGCGAGAAAGGGTAAATATGGATATTTTAAAGAGTGTAACAATTATCCGAAGTGTAGTTTACAATTACTAATTAGTTCGAAAACCGTGTTCCCACTGCCCATTATCCATAAACCGTGATCACTGGAAACTGTAAACTTAGCAATTAATTAAAACATCTTAGCAAGCGGGTTTGAATTGACAGCAGACAACAATTGTTGCTCTTCAATATGTGAATATCTTGGTTGTGGACACACTCTCATGCTCTAGGATTTGCTGAAGTGATCGTATATTAACCCGACCGTACTAGTACATACGCGTGGCTGCCGAATGACAGAGCTTATGAGCCGATATGGATTTAATGTCAAGACTACATTAGGAGATGGTGTGTTCTGTCAAGAAAAACATCCCTCATTTACGTCTTCTTAGCGGTTGCCCTCCTCCTACTGGCAGGGTGTTTTCGGAATGCAACGAGTAAACAGACATTTGATCAGTCGAAGGCAAGTGGTAACCAAACGGAGAACGCTAATAGGATTTGGCAATTTACTTCAATCCAGATGTTCAGTGAGACCTCGGGCTGGGCATCAACCAACAGGGACGTTCTCAGGACCACTGACGGCGGTTTTTCGTGGCAGGCGGTTACACCATTGGTTGGCAAGGGAGAAGCTTTCGGGCTAATTGAGGATTTTGTTGATGCCGATCAGGCGTGGGTAGCAATCTCAGCGCGAAATGAAGAAAAGGTTCAGATCCTAGCTTTTCACACACAACGATATTGTCCAATGTTTCCCGTATCTTTTTCGTATCAAGACCTCTGTTTTCGACAATATCCTTTATTTTTGAGAACAGGTAAAAAAGGACGTCTTTATCAATTTTTCTATTT
Source organism: Peptococcaceae bacterium BRH_c23 (assembly GCA_000961805.1). Next base: position 1,225 of record LADV01000077.1, read on the forward strand.
AAAAAATTTTGCATGTGTATTTGGTCAATATCAAACAAAAAGGAAGTATCCATCCTTTGCCACCATTGATACCCAATCTCAAAATCGCCTTGCGCAATAATAGCGCCATTGAGCGCTCCAATGGATGTACCTGTTATTCCATCAAAATGATAACCTTCGTCAAAATATGCTTTTACTGCGCCCATATGGAAGGCGCCTTTCGCACCTCCGCCTTCTAAAGCTATACCCAGCATAAATACACTTCCTTTTGTACCAGTATGCCTTCAAGATTTACAACAATGGCCCTGATAACTCGCTCTTTAATTATTCCTAAAAGAAAAAATCTGAACGACCTCATTGGTTTTAGTCCTTAAAATCTACCTGTTCGGAAAATTGAAAAAAGCAAATAGGATAGCATTAAGCAGATAAAGCCAAAGCCCAATTCGATAATAGGGAACCCCCAAAGAACAGTTGCCTGTCTCCCTAGAGCAGCAACTACCATCAACCCCGTCAAAACAATACTGAAAGAAAGCAAAACTATGCTAAAAGAAATTTGGTTACTAACCCGGTCTAATTTCTTCAAGAGCACATCTAACTGAGGAATCTGTACCTCCAATTTCCCCTGTTGCAAGTTGGTCATCAAATCTTTGGTTTGTTTCGGTAAATCCAGTAAAAGATCACTGTACTCGGAGAATGTTCCGAAGAACCTTTTAACAATTGTATTAATTTGGTAGCGTTCCCTTAACAGCTTGGTCCCGAAAGGCTGTGCCACATCGATAATACTAAGCTCTGGATCAAGCTTCTCTATCATACCTTCCAAAGTGAGGAGGGACTTTCCTAAAAGGGTGAGATCTGCAGGAATCCGGATGTGGTGTTTAAAGGTAACTGAAAACAGTTCCTTGACGGCTTTACCTAAACTAACTTGGCTTAGGGGGATGTCTAAGTATTTTTCCTTCAAGCTATCGATATCTTTACGCAATAAAGATTTGTTAACATCACTGGGTGCAAGTCCCATCTTCAGCACAGCCTTAAGCATACTATCCGTATTTTTACGAATCATAGCAATTACTAAAGCGGCAAAATGATATTTCATCTCGGGAGTAAGTCGTCCGACCATGCCGAAATCAAGGAAGGAGACAACTTCGTTGGGCATTATGAAAATATTTCCGGGATGTGGATCACCGTGAAAAAAGCCTTCGACAAGAATCTGATGGAAGATTGCTTCGATAATGCGCTTTGCAATCTCTTTACGATTGTAACCCATTTCGTATAATTTATGATGGTCATTAAGTTTAGTGCCATGGATGTATTCCATCGTCAAAACCTTTTTTGTGGTATAGTCCCAGTATACTTTAGGAATATGTATAAGAGGTTGATTCAGAAACTGTTTAGCTATTTTTTCTGAGTTGCGACCTTCAGTTGTATACTCAAGCTCGCTCAACAGCGATTTGGCGAATTCCTCGACAATCTCACTTATGTGATACAATTTAGCCCATTCCAGCCTTTGCTCGGCAACACCCGCCAAATCAAATAAAATTTCCAGGTCAGTTTCTATGATTGTTGTTATTTGTGGACGTTGAATTTTTACGGCGACTTCTTCTCCCGTTTTGAAGACTGCACGATGCACTTGCCCGATGGATGCTGCAGCTAACGGGTTCTCACTGAACTCAGCAAAGACCTCGTGCACCGGTAGCCCAAGTTCCTCTTGTATTATTTCTTGTATTTTTTCATAGGAGAAAGGAGCAACCCGATCTTGTAACTTTTCTAGTTCAAGAACAATGTTTTCCGGAATCAAATCCGGTCGCGTGCTGGCGATTTGCCCCATCTTTATAAACGTGGGTCCCAGGTCCTCAATAACCCTCCTAATTCGCTCCCCAAGCGATTTTGAATCTAATACTATTTCTGGAGTAAACAGTCGTTTGGGCAGAGACCGGACATTTAACAGTCCTAAATCCTGGACTATAAACCCAAGTCCATGTTTAGCAAAAACCCTGGCAACTTCCTGATAGCGGCCAATATGACGTATTTTCTTACCTAACATGTAGAGCGCCCCTTACTATTAACAAGGAGCCTGATTCTTTTCAGGCTCCTTACTTCTTAGTCCCGCTGCTCCAACTTTTGCAAGCGCTGCTCCAATTGTTGGAGGTCTTCCTTTGAAGCAATATTAATCTCAATAAGCAACTTCTTTATTTGTTCTCGGATTTTATCCTCTAATAACCGTTGTTGTTCCTCACCTTTTTCTATTAGTTCGTTAACCAGTTCTTTAGCCTCAGAAGCCGGTACCTCTCCTTTGTTCACCAGCTGGGTGACGGACTTTTCGACTTGTTCCCTGCTCAAAAGCACCAATCCAAGACTCAAAGCAAATCCTTTCTTGATCAAATCCTTCATTTTTAGGAACGCCTCCCTATATAATAGTTATTTCCTTTAGCCATACGTCGTTTCAACCTATGGCTTCTTGGACAAAATTGGTAAGTGTTATTAACTCCTCAAGACTTAATTTATCAAGATAGCTAAAAAACAAAGCGAGAAGTTTAGTGATTTCGGGTCCGAGCTCATAACCGACGGGTTGAACAGCCGTGCCAATCACTGTACCGACAAACATAGTTAACTGTATTTCCGGGCGATTCGAAACTCTAAACAAATGTTCAACCATTTGTTTTTGCCTATTTCCGAGCGCGTATAAATACAAAATCAATAGTCCAAGGATGTAGAGGCAAAATTCCGACTGAATACTTACATTAGAAATTTTTTCCAAAAATAGATCAATCGCTTGTTGGAGACGAAGCGTCCTTACCTCTTCAAGCAAACCTATTACGGAATTTTTAATGTCATTTAATTCTTCCGGGCTGCAAATAGTATTTCTCTTTTTACCAAAAAGATTCTCTGCTTCGGATGTGGGTGTAAAAACGATCATAGACCGCCCTGTTTCATGGGGTTTGATAGTATAATCGCGTTTAAGTAAGCCGTTTTTCTCCAATTCCTTTAACATATCATAAGCTGTCCATTTGCTTACTCCGATCAGTCTAGCCAGAGTGACGTAATGGACAGGTAAGCCAGTTTTTTCATAAAGGTTCATAAGCTGTTGAAGGAACTGTTTGCGCCTCTCAGTTAAATCCATCCAATTTCTTTCTCCTTGTCCACTTGATTTTTGAATCTTGCAGTTGACAGTCGTAAAAATAATGTTATAGTAATTTGTGACTTCATATTTTGGTCTTTTGGGTATAGTTTAAGCTTATCTGGCATAAAATGCAACAGTGTCCCCTGCAAGCGGGGAATTGTTTTTAAGCCATTCTTGGGTCTTTTGGGGTAATCCGTGTTTTTATTATGTCCAAAATAAGGAGTTAATATTTAATGCCTAGTTTGTTTTGGCTTGACTACATCTCGTATACAGTACTTACCTTTGCTTCTTACGCTTTTGCAGGTTGGATACTAGAGACTTTATACCGTTCACTCACCCAACAACAGATCGTCAATCCCGGTTTTCTCAAAGGCCCCTTTCTGCCACTCTATGGTTCCTTTACACTCTTAGTAGCGATTACTGACCCGTGGTTGTCTAATCTCGCTTGGGAATGGCGATTCCTCTATTTCATAGTTTTGAGCACGGCTTTAGAGTACGTTTCCGGGCTGTGTCTAGAGCGTTTCTTCCACTTGCAACTCTGGGATTACAGTGACACCCCGCTAAACTTTCAAGGACAGATTGCCCTTCCCTTTTCGCTGCTCTGGGGAGTCCTCGGTCTCATCTTTGCTAACTTTATTCACCCGCACTTCGGTTATTTTTTACTTCGTGTACCATCCACCTCAAGAATTGTTCTAGCAACCATTTTTATACTCTATCTAATGTGGGATATCATCCAATCGACCATTCTTCTGCGCCGTTTGGAACAAATTGTGGATATTTTTCGGCAGGATCGCGGGCGTCAGAGTCATGATCGTTTTATGCTTTTGTTTCAGCCTTTCCGCCGGTTACTCTCTACTTATCCCAAGCTGC
>LADV01000089.1 GCA_000961805.1 Peptococcaceae bacterium BRH_c23
TATTTGGGATTATTCTCAGTTACTTTACAAGCCGTCGACTCGTCGCTCCTCTCAAACGATTAACGAAAGCTGCTGATCGTATTGGTCATGGGCACCTTGACGAACGCGTTTCCGTTCGCTCCAAAGACGAGGTAGGGCAACTAGCGAACGCTTTTAATATGATGGCCGACAATTTGGATCGCCAAGAAACCCTCCGCAAACAGTTTACCGCCGATATCGCCCACGAACTGCGCACTCCCTTGACCTCGATCAAAAGCTATATTGAAGCCTTTCAAGATAACGTCCTTCCAGCTAATCAAGAAAATCTCTCCTCCATTCATGAGGAGATTGACCGATTAGTAGACTTGTCCAGCGATCTAAAAGACTTAAATATAGCAGAAATCGGTGCTTTAAAGCTAATCCTCGAACCTGTGGACTTAAAGCTTCTTCTTGAAAAAATCATTCGCAGCCTTTATCCCCTCATCCAGGAAAAGGAATTAACTCTAAATTGGAACGTCTCGGAAGAATCCGTGACTACGTCCGGAGACGAGCGCCTTCTGACCCGGCTCTTCTACAATCTGGTGCATAATGCTTATCGGTACTCTAACGCAGGCGGTCAGGTTACCGTCGTGCTTACAGAAACACCGGATTTTGCTGAAATTAAGATTACAAACACAGGTATAGGCATCTCGGAAGACGACCTTCCTTTAATATTCGAGCGTTTTTACCGAGCTGACAAATCTCGAACCCGTGAGACAGGGGGAACTGGAATTGGTCTGGCGCTGGTCCGCCAAATTATAGACCTCCATCAAGGCACGATCACCGTACAGAGTGAAGTCGGGCATGAGACTGAATTCATCGTCCAGCTTCCTAAAGAGATAAAAGTAGTGGCTGAGGATTAGATTTCCTCAGCCACTACTTTTATGTTTCCATTTATGCCACTTCTTAGGACTTATCTTCCCATGGATCCCATCATATTGTTGCCGCTTGATTTTTGGGCTGGCTGTTGAGAAGCGTTAGAATTGTTCGGTTTGTTCGTTCCAGTCATTCCTTGCGTGTGTTGGGAACTATTCATCTGGTCATTCATTTGAGTGTTCATAGGCATATTTTGCATTTGAGTATTTATCGGCATGTTTTGCATCTGAGTATTTACTGGCATGTTTTGCATTTGATCATTCATGGACACGGCGGAACTCCTCATTTGATCGTTGACATCTGTCTTGGATGGAACTGTTTGATCAGGCTGAGTGGTTTCTACCTGCTCAACTTCGGTGCTTGTGACATCATTGTTGTTCATATAGGCCTGTGCAGTCGAAGCTTTTGGCTGCATATCCGTGGTATTTTTGCCAATTGTAGTAGCGTTTACGATCCCTGCCAATCCAAGTACCATAACCATTGATAATGAAACCATTAAAACTCTCTTCTTCATAATTCATTCAAATCCTTTCATAATTCGTAACTTGGTGTTTACTTTGTAACTCTAATACTTGAAGCAATTTGTGATCTTCAGTCTGGCTGTCACCTCCTGTAGTCGCTAAAGTATTCGTACACCTGTTTAATTATCAAGGGGTAGGTTGAAAAAATTTTTTAAAAGTCAGGCATGAGACTGAATTCATCGTCCAGCTTCCATAAGAGATCAAAGTGGCTGAGGAATAGCTCCTCAGCCACTTTTATTTAGAACATATGCGATATCAGATTCACCAACTCATGGACAAAAATCTGTCGCCTCAGTTGATTCTGCCTTAGAATATATATGGATCTCAGCATATTGTTACTCCAGATGTTTAGTCTATTAACTGTTTATGACTTTATAACCAGCATCTTCTACGGCCTTAATAAGTAATGAACGTTCAGTCGTTCCTAAAACTACTGCTTGTTTACTAGCTAAATCGACTTCTGCTTGAGTAACACCAGGTACATTTGATAACGCTTTTTCAACTGAACTCTTGCAGTGACCACAAGTCATTCCCTCAATTTTTAATACAGTACCATCTTGTGGATTCAACGCATTCCCTCCAGAATGACCTTTATTCGAATGTCCACAGCAACCACTCATTTCAACATCTCTCCTTTTTTAAAAGGTAAAATCTTTGGCTTGTTATCTCCCTTTGCAATGAACCAAATATATCGTACAAACTGGTGTTATGATTCCAAAAATCAGCTCAAAATATCCTTATTTAAAGTTAGAACTTGAATTAACACAATTTAATTTTGTAAGGAACACAATTCATTGCCAACTTAAACACAACGGAGTCTTGAAGTCGGGGTCTTCTTGCTAACGTTTGATAAAATTATGTTCAAAAAAACCGTAAATTTCTCATGAAGAAAGGACCCTGATTGATGTTCAGGATCCCTTCTTATATGCAACGCATCCAACTGTCCGGCATTACTAGTCTACATTTTCTTATCGAATCCGTCGAGCGCCTAGATAACGTTTTGCCCAATAGCTATCCGACAAGCTCTGAATATCTACTCCTTTACTAGCAGCTCCGATTGTACGCCCTCCACCAATATATATCCTCACATCCGTAGCACCAGGGGCATAGGTTTGGAAAAAAACGAGATCTCCAGGTCTTAACTCATTACGGCTGACAGGTGTGCCAAGTTTGTACTGATCGGCGGCAACTCGAGGTAGAGTAATCCCGGAAGCTTTGAACACATATTGCACAAATCCGGAACAATCAAATCCTTTTAGACTCGTTCCGCCCCAAACATAAGGAATCCCTTGTAAACTTAGGGCACGGCTAATGAGCTTGTCAACATCTAAACTTCCCCTAGACACTTGGGATACTGGAACCTGTTTAGTCCCAGAGGCCACCTTCAGCGAAGAAGCGCTAGGCTTTTTAACGGTCTGAGGTTTTTGAGTCGTCTTGTCCACGGTCGCTGGAGTTTTCGTTTCAACAGGAGTTGACGTTTGCTTTTCGTCAGGAAGATTATTACTTTCAGGTTGTGACACGTTCGTTTTGACCTCGATCTTAGGTGTCCAATTAAATGCCTCACGCATTCTCTCAGAATATACTTTCGATGTGGAAACTGCTAAAGAAGGATTTTTGAGTAAGGTAGTTTGAACTGTATCAAACTTTGGGACATCCTGAGAATTGAGCATTGCAGCTTGAGATGGGGTTATCCCCGTTAAGCTGCTTGTCAAAATAACACCCGCAAGGGCAACCCCACTAAACCACTTTTTCTTGGGAATTAACACTAAGTTGTCCACCTTTCTTTACTTACGAGGTTAGTTGACGGATTCGGGCTAAGGTGTAAGCCCTACATGTTCTACACATGATTCACCCCACATGAAATCCCCCGTTCTGAGCATCCAAAAGCTCAGATTCAGCACTTTAATTATTATGTTTCACATTAAAGGTAATGTAAGAATGGAATGAAACGATCTCAACCCCCTTCTGAATACCACTTAATGATACTACACAAATATGAATTCCCCATGAACGGGAATCTCTAATTGACGATCACTTCACGCGAACCTATTCTCAGACTCGAACATATACTTTCCTAAAATGCTAAAGGACGTGAACGGATATGGTGGTCTCGCCAGATCTCCCCAGCTTACCCTTTATTTTGAGAAATGGAGTAAAATACTTTGAGTTAATTGCCCAACCCGTACAACGGGAGATTCTTCCTGGACTCTACATTAATGCTTGGGGATATAATGGTAGTACACCCGGACCGACTATCCATGTTTATCCAGGGGACTTTGTCAATATTCGTGTTTTCAACAGGCTTCCCGAATCAACTAGCGTGCACTGGCACGGTTTAGATGTTCCAAACGTCATGGATGGTGCCCCTGGTATGACAACTAGCCCTGAGATTGGACCCGGAAACTATTTTGACTATCAATTTCAGATTAATAATCCACCCGGTACTCACATGTATCACGCTCATTTGGATGCGCTGCGTCAGGAAATGATGGGCCTACAAGGCGGCCTGATTATTTTGGAACCAGACCAACCAAGCTGCGTTCATCGTGATTACTTCCTCATGTTCCAGGAGTTCCATGTCGACAAACAGCCCATGCGAGGATATACACCCGGTGTCTATGATCTCGATCCTTACAATATGGACTATAATTTCTTTACAATTAATGGGCGATGTTTTCCAGACACCACGCCACTAGAAGTCTGTATTGGTGAGAATGTTCGCATTCGTTTGAGTAATGCCATGGAAACCGCCCACCCAATCCATCTCCACGGCCATCAATTCTATGTAACCGCTTCTGATGGCAACACGATTCCTCTTGGTCAACGACTTTTGCGAAGCAATATATTAGTTGCTTCTGGAGATACTTGGGATATTGAGTTTTCGGCTAATAATCCCGGTCAGTGGCCTTTTCACTGCCATATACCGCACCATATGACCAATAACATGTCTAAATCGGGAGGCGGGATGATGACAACGGTTCTTTATAAACAGTGAACTCGTTCAGCTAAAGCTGAACATCGAGGCTTCAGGTACGAAAGCCTCCTGAGACGATAGTCTCCAGTAACGAAAGCCTCCGGTAACGATATTCTCCAGTACGATAGTCTCCAGTGGAGAGTATCGCCGAAGCCGCAAACCCTCAAAGGAATACCTACCGGCGTAGGATAGAGTATCGCCGAAAGCGCACAGTCTTTAACAAATACATTCGCGCTGAGGATTGGTTTCGCCGAAGCAGTCTATCCAATAAGGAACACTCCGCGGCGAAGGATGGACTCTAACCCCACCTCTGAAGTTTACGAAGAACTTGCTAGATAACAAACAACGGTATGTCTGGTACTAAAGAGAGAATAGCTGTTAGCTAATAAAAAAGGGCAGTTTCTCCCATGGGGTAACTGCCCTTTTGTTGCTTTCGCTGGCCAATTCCCTTTTTACTTTGCGTCAATAGTATTTAGAATCGGTCCCTGCCAGTTTTCAAACCAAACCTGACCTGTGTATCCATTAACATCAAGTTCCGCGTAATCCTTACCATCTTTCTGAACCATAAATTCATAGTAACCAGGAGCCAGTTCCGGTTTTCCGATTGAATATCCTTGGCCCAATTTGGATACGAACTCTTGAGCACTCTTCGTGGCCTGTTCTTCGCTGACTGTAACCGCCCCGTTATTTCCCCAATTCATATGTCCATATTTTGTATTCCACATAATATTTGGACCCATGTCAGTTATGATCTGTCCGCCATTCTTGTAAACCATAACTTCATAGGCTTTAGCCCCTGTCGCTCCCTCTTTGAGCTCTACTTCATATCCATTTGCAAATTCATAAAGTTCGGCCACAACGACGTCTTGGTTAAATTTTTGAATATATGCCTTAGCAATGGCTAGTGCTTGATCAGATGTGGTGACTTCGCCATTTGTGAGGTCTACACCTAAGCTTTTTGCATCATAGCCGCCTCCCATCATGCCATAACCGCTACCGCCCATCATACCGTAACCGCTACCGCCCATCATACCGTAACCGCTACCGCCCATCATACCGTAACCGCCACTGTATCCATTAGCACCGAAACCTCCCATCATGCCATAACCACCACCATATCCATTAGCACCGAAACCTCCCATCATCCCATAGCCTCCACCATTCCCATTAGTACCGAAGCCTCCCATCATTCCATAGCCTCCACCATATCCGTTGGGTCCTGGAGTGGTAAGCACATCAGAGTTATCATTTGGGGAAGACAGTGCTAAAGTTATAGGTTGAGGTGTCCCAAGCTGACTACTCTGTGTCGTTGTTTCAACTGTCTGTGTGAATCCAAGAGTTTGTCCCAACGATTTCACGGCACCTGAACCAGAGGTTAGGGCGAAAGCCGTACCCGAAAGCGCTATCACGCTTGCAATTGAGAGTCCTACAATCCATTTTGTCTTGTTCATTTCTTTTTCCTCCTTTAATTTCAACCAAGAATGTTTTCACAGCAACCCTGTCTTTATGTCTTAAGTATATTTAATCAATTCGATTATGCTGTGAATGAGTTATGAATTTCTTATGAATTTTCTCTCGAATTCGATAAAACTCATAACAAAACTGTGAATTTCCCATTAAATAAGGGACTCTGATTGATTCAGAATCCCTCTAAGCAATAAACTGATTCGAACTCCACAGTGCTGAAGTCCAATTGAGTCGATAACGTGCGCCATCCCCTCGAAAATCCTAATCCGAACCGTTCTCTTCTGACGTTAATGGCTCAATTTTATGACAATTGCAAAAAAATCAAGTATAACAACCTTCTTTGCCCAAGCCCCTGGGCTTTTTTTAATTCCATAAACACCTGATAATCTTCCGTGCTGCCAGTGGAAGCTAGGACTAGCTACCATAATTTCTCTAATAGAACCAAACAATATTATGGCTTCTGTTCACAAGAAATTCATAAGTTTTTCATAGTAAGTTCATAAAAATCTGGTATCTTGAGTCTAGGGCTCCCCATGACAATGCAAGATTGGAAATCACGTGGCTTCAATTACTCCAGCAGGAAGACTTAGTCTTCTTTTCTATTGCTACGAGATTGTCGCTCATGTTGACTCTATAAATATTCTAATCGTCCAAGCAAACTTGACTGGATTTCTAAAACTCGGAAATATTCGGAAAGGCTCAGACCCTGAATAATCGGTCTGAGCCTTTCCAGATCTTACGGCATTCGTCCGTACACCTACGGCACATATATTCACCTTCCTGACAATGATTATCTTTCATTGAAAAAATCAAGCAGCCATGTAAGCTGCCTGATCTCAACTTATCTTCCCATACTTCCCATGGATCCCATCATATTGTTGCCACTTGATTTTTGGGCTGGCTGTTGAGAAGCGTTTGAATTGTTCGGTTTGTTCGTTCCAGCCATTCCTTGCGTGTGTTGGGAATTAATCATCTGGTCATTCATTTGAGTGTTCATAGGCATGTTTTGCATTTGATCATTCATGGACACGTTCGAACTCCTCATTTGATCGTAGACATCTGTCTTAGATGGAACTGTTTGATCCGGCTGAGTGGTTTCTACCTGCTCAACTTCCGTGCTTGTAATATCATTGTTGTCCATATAAGCCTGTGCGTTCGAAGCTTTTGGCTGCATGTCCGTGGTATTTTTGCCGATTGTAGTAGCGTTCACGATCCCTGCCAATCCAAGTACCATAACTATTGATAGTGAAACCATTAAAACTCTCTTCTTCATAATTCATTCAAATCCTTTCGTAATTCGTTACTTAGTGTTTGCTCTGTAACTCCAATACTTGAAGCAATTTGTGATCTTCAGTCTAGCTGTCACCTCCTGTAGTCGCTAAAGTATTCGTACACCTGTTTAATTATCGAGGGGTAGGTTGAGAAATTTTCTTGACAAACTTTTTTCACTGGGTACCCCCTTAAATTTCTGATACATATACGAAAATATCCATAAGTGGAGGGGTAGAAGTGCCAGAATTAACGATTCAGCAAACTTTACTACTAGCCAAAGAAGGAAACGAACTTATTAGAGAAGAGTTTATACAAAATCACAAGCCATTTATCATGAAAATCTGCTTCAACATCTGTAAACGCTATCTCACCTGGGGACATGATGACGAGCTAAGCATCGCTCTAGTCGCTTTTAATGAAGC
>LADV01000265.1 GCA_000961805.1 Peptococcaceae bacterium BRH_c23
GTTCTCATCATTTCCGCTACATTTTTCAGATCTTTCCGCTTGACTTGGTAAATGGCAACAGTAAAGCGTGTAGCGTTGTTCACCAACACGATCATATCCTCTGATCTACGATTATCCCATACCTTTGTCCAGTTTGCGGTCCAAGAAAACAGTGGATTTTCATCCTCTCGTGCAAAAGGAGCTTTTATCCCCTCTGCATCTGCTAATTTTTTTGTCAGTGCTATTTGCATTTTCTCACTTCCTTTTGTTAATCACAAAGTTACATTATTGACACGTGTTGTCATTTTTATAGAAACGGTAATTAAGTTCGTGCAAGGCAAGCAGCGGACCCTGATCATAAGTTTCACCTGGGTACAGATTTTTCAGTTCAAAGAATCTGTCCAGTATCCAGGGAATGGCGTCTTCTTCCCCTCTCAATCCAATAATCAGACAAACTAATGACTGCACATAAGGGTTTCGGTTCTCGGCATATTTTTCCTTCAGCAACGGAGTATAGTCTTTATGACTTCTAGCAAGAAGATGTATTGAATTCTCGATAAAAATGTCATGATAGCTGCGTATCAACTTTTCCATCACCTTAGGGAGGAGCACTTCTTCAAACTCTAGCACTTTCTTAATCAGTACACCTCGATTGACCGCATCTGTGTTTTTTCGTAAGAGCTGAAATATCATCTCTGGGTTTTGTTCTGCCTGAATCAGTTCCTTCTCTTGAGTGATCTGTTCAAGGCGTTCATCACTCAATAACCTTTGCTTCATCATTATTTCACTGGCTGCATCTTCCAATCCTTCATATAGCAGAACGCTATAAATAAAACGCTGAACGGAGTTTTCCAAATACGGATTGTCCCTGAAAAATTTCTTCGTTAGAAGTTTCTTATACATTTTCTCGTTTCACTCCTGCTTCTCACGCTCTGCGCTGTAATGGGTTCCTTTTCTTTTTGCCTTTCCGTTAATAATTTCAATATTGCTCCTGTGTTTCATTTCCTTTTGGTCAGTTCAAAACAATGCTGAGTCCCCTCTTTTACTTCTCCCAATGCAGCTGCCAATAAAGCAACATCATTATATTTATCTCTGTATTTTCCACCCACAATTCCATCTATTCTTTTATCAATTACGGATTCCAGCCACTTCACATATGAATTCATATCATCCACAGTTATTGCATAATTTACTTTCCATAAACAAAAGATACTCCAAAATATTTCTTCGCCTTTTTGCGTACTCACTTCAGTTTCAAATACAGAATTTTCTTTCATAAATACAAGGTTATTGCTCTCATTAAACCCCATCCTGTTTGAAACCTGGACTGCTATCTTTTTACCGGCTTTTCTCAGATTATTATCCGCATATAAATACAACAGTAATAAATCTACACCATATCCGATAAAATTACCGCTCCAGCCCAATGGACTTCTCTGTTCCATACACCAGCTTTTAATCATTTCAAAATGTCCCGAGAAAAAGTATAGATATTTATATTCTAGATCGGTAATATTATTTTCTGCTATTTCAGATATGTGCTGATTATAATGATTATCAGATACAGGCAATTTTTCTATTCTTTTTTCCGCAAAATCTTTATAGTCCCTTATCGCTTCTCCATCTGTAAAAAGTCTCAAATAATTATTTTGGTATCCATAACCAATTTAAAAATTGTTACTGTTTCTTCATATCTGCAATCATTCATACAGTCATGCGCAAACAAAACCGCATCCTCGATTATCCTGCCAATACCTTCATTGTCCTCATATTCCCATATCCAGTCACTTGCCCAATATCCATTGGAATAATCTTCATATCCTTGAGCCGACAAACGCAAATCGCCATTTTCTATTTTAGAAAAAGATCTCTTTATATCACTTAGCTTTTCTTTTACTTTCTCATCAGGTATCAATCTTTTATACTGAAATGTCCCCTCATACTTACTATCTTCTCGGTCATCTTGATCATGACAATCTTCAAGCAGCTGGAGAAATGATGCTCTCTTGTTTTCAGGCGTTTTTCTTGCAATATTATGCAGGCATCTTCTTAATTTCTCCAGGCTCATACTGTTCAGTATTTCATCTGATTTCCGGACAAATTCTTTCTGCTCCATCTTTCCCCCTGTATTTCAATCACACTACAATATCCTTTTATTCGCAATCTTTTTCTCGCTCCATCCAAGACTCTTCGCCCATGCCCGAAGCTCATCCCTTTCTTTTTTGTCTTCACTTTCATAAACAGTCCCTAAAAAATCAGCAAAGCCACTTAATCCGCCCGAATCATCAAGCAAAAATACTCCGTCTTTATGGATGCAAACTGGCCTGTGCTCATTCACCACAATTTCATTGGCATAGGCAAATCAATATCGCTGTCTACTTTTAAATCTATAAATTTCCTTTAATCTTTCAAATATCTCAAAAGCTACCGGGCATACTTCAACCACATTTAACATACTGTAAAGACTCCATAACCTTTCAGGCTGATTTGTATGCGGATACGTCTTACAGCTTTCAGGTTTCATATCACCCAGTTTACATTCTCCGTCTACATCCAGAAAATCACATGGCCTGTGCCTGGTTTCATAGCTGTATGCTCTTTCGTCGAATTCCAGAAAGAAATCTTTAAACTGGTCAGTTGTTATATTCATGTATTCCGCCGCATTTTCCAGTTCATCTTCCTGAAATGTTCCTTTATACATTTTGCAGCAGTTCCTGCATTTTCTGCAGTCATAATCAGCAAACAGTTTATTATGTAATGCCAGAAATTGCTTATCCAGTTCCTCTTCATCGGCATGATTCTTCAGGAAGGAACGGAATCTGATATTGTCAGGCTCTATAGCCTTTGCTGCTTTTTCAACTTCACTCGGCTTCAGCATGTCTTCTCTTTCACCTCACATTATTCATTATTAGTATTGACAACATAGTGTGTAGCATAGGCTTCTTCTATAACGGCGTCTCCGGATTTGCTAAAGCGCAAGGGGATTTTCTTGCCTTTTACGCCCCACTGATTATATGCCGTCCATGAGGACTTTAACTGATTCTCCAGAGCGTATGCCCTAAGTTCTTTCATTATAAATGACAACTTGCTCAAGTTGGTCTCACATACTTTTTCAAGGTATGGTACACGGCCGAACCGCCAATCTTCATAATCTTTAGCAGATAATACTCCAATTTTCATCAGCAGCTCTACAGGGGATATATAAATTTTCTCTTGTAGCGTACTGCTTACAATAGAGTGTACTTTATGTTTTAGTTCCTCTTTATTCACTAATATTTCACCTTGTTCCTCTTGAAGACATTCTTGTTCCAAACAATCCGGACGCCTGTAATGCCTGAGTAGCCTCCTTTGGCAGGAGCAGATCCGCCTGTAACTCCTCATTTTTCTGGATTTAAGCCTCGTTCAATCTTTACCACACATTCCACATGCCTTGTGCCAATGATTTGGATATTATTTATGATAAATAAGTAATTGTTTTACTTTAACTATATATCAAATGCCGAAATTCAAAAATTACTCCTCATCTCCATCATTATGTTTTTTATCAGCCAAACTTTTAAAGCTTTTGGCATTCAAAGGAGTTACTGCCTTTTTTCTTGTCTGTTTTTCATACTGCACACGCGCTGACTTTGCAACTGAGCCGCCGCGCTGTGCGACTTTTTTATGCTGTTCCATTGTTTCCGGCTCATCCTGACGGGAAATATCGGTAGTTGAAACCTCCGCCAACATATTCAGTACCAACTCAACATTAGTCATGTTGTCCCGAAGATTTTCTTTTTAAAGTCCTTTAAATTTTTTGTATTGCCTTGTTGTTTTGCCTGACCATGCCTGCGTTATCTCATCGGTTAAAATCGCAAAATCACGCTTATCGGTGACGCCGAATTTTTCCCATTCATCGGTCAATTCTTTGCGGACTTCAATTGTTTTCAAACGCTGGTTGATCCAATTGCGCGAATATCCTTTTTTTAGATAGGTTTCCAAAGCACGATCAATAGCAAGCTCCGGATCAGCGGTTTCATCAATCCGCTCGCTACCTACTCGAGCCAACCATAGTTTAAACGGTTCAGCTTTTTTACTTGGGATTGACTGAATAAGCCGCAAAAGTTGTTCTGTGTCGGCCACATCTGTCATGCGCATTTTGCCGTCTGGAGCAATCATTTTCAAACGCTCACAATTTGTGACCTTTTCATTTCCTTCATTTTTCAATCGTCCTTTTAACACAGTCCAGTAATGGCGTGGATTTTCGCTTTCAGTCAAGATAGCAATCACATCTATAATTGAAAAATACCATTTTCCCTGTTCTTCATCCCATAAAACACGAACTCTTTTATCTTCAAATAACTTGATTGAATTTTCTTTATCCACCCCAAACCTCCATTACCCCAGTATTTAACCCTATCGAATTCGATAGGGTTGAGAGTAATCTTATTACACATTATACCAAACACATGTTCTTGTTTCAATATAATCCCGTAAGTAATATCCTTGCCATCTGTTTTATCTCTTCAAGAGTCACATAATGAGCGATTGAGGAAAACAGCTTAAGCCTTTATTTATCAAGTTTTTAAGCATAAAACACGTCTCCCAGCTTGTTTCTTCTGCCTTGGGAATTACCCCGATCAATCTGTCCAGAGGCTTTACCTCCATTTTTATTGACAATTATTAGTATGTCACAGGTTCAGTCATACTGGAATAACCTTTTCTCCTGAGACCCATCCTTGCGACAAGTCAGAATAAAAGCATCAAAAACCTGAATTTTGTCAACTTCATTCCTGATAACGCTTTCATCATAAATTCCGTTCTGGCAAACAGCCTCGCCCAAGGTATCCTGCATCCATCCTTCATCCAGAGTAGGGGAATGTGGGCAGGCATCTTTGCCCTTTTCTATCCTTGTCGCACAGCGCCAGACTACTTTGCCTCTTTCCGTCCTTCTCCGATAAGGCGCTACACAATCACCGCACACAAGCAAATTCCCCAGAAAGTATTTACCGTTATATTTTCCGCTGGTTTCTACAGAGCCATCCTCTTTGCGGACAAGCCTTGAACGCTTAGTCATTTCCTCCTGTACCTTATCAAATATTTCGGCAGAAACAATGGCAGTATGGCTATCCTTCACATAATACTTATTTCGCTGTCCATTATTCTTTCTTTTCTTACCGGTCATAAAATCCTCGGTAAAGGTCTTTTGCAGCATTGTATCTCCCTTGTATTTCTCGTTAGCCTGTGTCAAGTCTTACATAAAAATTTCTATATTACATTCC
>LADV01000264.1 GCA_000961805.1 Peptococcaceae bacterium BRH_c23
TCCAAAGCTTCAACCCTATACCGGCTCTCGCAATTTCAAGATTTATTGGCAATAGGTCCTTTAATTCATCTGCGATCGGAGTGGTATCGATATTGAAGTCTGGTAGTTTTGAATTCCTAAGCCTTATTTTTGAAGTGTCTAACGGTGGAAGTTTAATGAGTCCTGCTTCTTCCAATGTTTCTAGAAAGGATGTACATTGAGGTGTTTTTGCTTTTCCTGCTGGTGTAGTCCACCCTAGAAACTCACATAAGGTTCTTGCTAATTCTGTCCTAGATAGTTGTGGATATCTTTTTCTCGTCCACTTGATAAGCTCTATATCTTCAGAAGTAAAATTTCTTCCCGAGAAGGTCATGCTAGTCTTATCCATAGGTACCAAACCTACCTTTCTAAGACTACCATACCATATTGATTTGTGTATTACCAGCCCTATTTTGAGAAAAAGTTATTTTGAAAACCTCTACACCCCTTAGCTATGGCGGTATACAATGTTATGCTTCAGCTCTGATTATCTAGGCATGAATTTGAGTTATAATTGTCCGACGCTGCTAAATTAATAATCTGGAATTATACACCATATTGTAATATAATCATGTTATATTTTTAAAAATAGAATGTTCAAGTGAGGGTGAATTTATGGCTCATAAACTCTAAAATCAGGGCAATGGTCAAAGATATCATAGTGATAAGAACTCAAGTCTGAAATGAATACGGCAGAGGAAGTGATTTTGGTTGGATTTAAAGGACCATCATATTTCTAAATTGTCTGGATTGTTCTTGGATAAACATCTTGAACAACAATTTCAAGAATCATACCTAAACCGATCTAAAAACCATCTGCGGAAAATTGCGCTCACAATAGGGGTCCTTTTTTTCTCATTCTTGATTTATGATTTTTCATCGAATAGAATGCACTCAACCGGTTTAATAATCTTCCTGTGTCGTTTTACGTTCCTTTCTTTATCTATACTGTTTTATTTTAAGCCTGACTTTTTTCTGAAATCCTCTGCCTTTTTAAAGATCACTATTTATGAACTCGTTGCAGTAATACTTTTCTTTATTATTATTATCAACTATGAAAACCCACATTTTATGACCCAAGCTTTTGCGCTAAACGTCATTGTTTTAGGAATTTTCATCTTATTGCCAAACTTGCTGTACAATAGAGTAGTTCTTTCACTTTTTACAGCGATTGGTTTTTTAGTAATTAGTTTGACTAAATTTCATCCTCCTTTGGTTGAGATTATTACCGTCTTTGTCTATTTAACTCTAGCAATCTTGTTCAATAGCATATCATCCTATAGTTTAAGTAGATACAAGAGGCTTGATTATGTTAACAAACAATACTTTATGGAACTTTCCACGAAGGATCCTTTAACCAATACATATAATCGTCTGAAGTTTAACGATTCATTGAGTAATGAGATTGAGGTAGCTCGGAGGTATGGAAATACCTTTTCTCTTATAATGTTTGACATAGACCATTTCAAGCAATTTAACGATAGTAATGGGCATAGTTTTGGAGATAAGATTCTTAAAGAAATAGCCAATCTTGTGCAAGAATCAGTAAGAGAAGTGGATGTCTTTGCTCGTTGGGGTGGGGAGGAGTTTGTGATTCTTTTACCACAGACTCATTGTAGAGAAGCTTCTGCCCTTGCGGAACGATTAAGAGATTCGATATATAAAGCCTCGTTAAAGAAGGAAATGAATCTAACCTGCAGCTTTGGCGTCACAGCCTTCTTCAGCCAGGATGATCAGGAGTTGCTCATGGAGCGGGTTGATAGGGCTTTATACAAAGCTAAGGAGAGCGGCAGGAATATTGTAGTTACTGAATGTAATCTTCAAGTTGTTTCCGCCTGATCGGTGAATATGAACTATGTGTTATGTACTTTACAAATTATATGAGTGATGAATAGGGTATGATATAATACTATAAAAAGTAATAATATTTGAAGTTCGGTGTATCACTTTCAATACTATGGGAAGGTCCGTTTCGCTCCGCAATTTGCGGGGCTAAACTTAATGAAAAGGGGATTTGGATGAGCAAAAAATCCATTTATGGATTGACTTTTGACCACCTGGAAGAATGGCTTTTGGAACATGGACATAAAAAGTTTCGAGCCTTACAAGTCTGGGATTGGCTTTATAAGAAACAAGTGAGGCACTTCTCAGAAATGCTAGACGTTAATAATGAGTGTCTGCAATTATTAGCTGATCATTTTATCCTCGAATCTTTACATGAACACTCTAAGCAAGAATCAGCAGATGGAACAATAAAGTTTTTGTTCAAGTTAAAGGACGACCATCTGATTGAAACGGTATTGATGAGACATAAATTTGGTTTGTCGGCCTGTGTCACAACCCAAGTAGGTTGTAACATGGGGTGTAGCTTTTGTGCCAGTGGATTATTAACGAAAAATCGCAATTTATCTAGTGGTGAAATTGTGGAACAAATTTTGAAAGTTCAACATCATCTAGATCTAGAGAAACATGATAAAAAAGTGAGCCATGTTGTAGTAATGGGAATCGGCGAACCTTTTGATAATTTTCAGAACGTGGTTGACTCATTGCAGATTATAATAGATCATAAAGGGCTAGCCATTGGGGCTAGACATATAACCGTCTCGACTAGCGGACTTGCCGATAAGATCTATGATTTCGCGGATCTCAATTTGAGGGTTAACTTAGCGATCTCCTTACATGCCCCTGCTGACGAACTTCGTACACGAATCATGAAAATTAACCGTGTCTTTCCATTAGACACATTAATGAAGGCTGTCGATTATTATCTAAGTAAAACAAAGCAAAAAATTACGTTGGAATATCTGTTGCTCAAGGATCTAAATGACAGTAGAGAACAGGCTCTCCAACTTGCTGACCTGATCGGTGATAAGCGACCTCTCGTGATTGTCAATATAATTCCCTATAATCCGGTTGAAGAGCATCATCAGTATCAAAGAAGTGAGAGGGAATCCACGCTGGCGTTTTATGATGAGTTGAAAAAGCAGAGGATTAATTGTAGTATCCGTCTTGAACATGGGAAGGATATTGAGGCTGCTTGTGGACAATTAAGAAGCAAACAAATCAAGAAATCCAGAGAAAATATCCACAACTGAGGGCTTTTTGGGGTGAGTGGAAAATCGAAGTCTAGATTTATAGGTCTTGAATTCGGCGCTAAGATGTGGTTGAATTTCGAGAGGAATCATGGAAGAATACATTCTTATATGATATGATTTCTCTGTAATTATTTCTAGAAAGACGCATTTATGTGAGAAATGGGATTAAGGTGTAACGCTTTCTGTAAGGAGCAGTTTATGAAGTACACGGTGATGAAAAGACAACAGAATAGTAAAAAGTGCATTGTTTGTGGACTGGAAAATGATTTAGGATTGAAAGCCTCTTTTTATGAATTGGAAAATGGCGAGCTTGTTGCTATTTTTAAACCTCTTGAGGAACACCAAAGCTATCCAGAGAGGTTGCATGGTGGTATCGCTGGAACCATATTGGACGAAACTATTGGTAGGGCAATTATGGTGAAAGAAGAGGATATTTGGGGGGTAACTGTAGAGTTAAATATAAAGTACAGAAAACCTATACCATTAACGGAAGAGTTAAGGGTTATTGGCAGAATTACTAAAAATTCGAGTAGGTTATTTGAGGGGACAGGGGAAATTTTTTTAAAAAATGGCGCTGTCGCGGTGAGCGCTTGGGGGAAATATTTGAAGATGCCAATCGATAAAATCGCTAATTTTAATGAAGATGATCAAGAATGGCAAGTTATCTTCTCAGAGGGCGAACCTAATGAAATAGATATCTAAGTATAGGGAAGTGAAAAGATTGATTTCAATGTTGACGAATGAATAATATGCAACTACAATAAACTTATAATAATTATAAATGATTGAGAAAAATTTGCTTATCGGTCAAACTTCAAACTTACTATTGTACTTATCACGAGAACATGCCTGGTTTTGGTGGCTCAACAAATGCCTAAGTGTAACGATTAGAATAAGGATTAGGAATAAGGAGGACTTTATCATGAATAGTTTAAAAGGGACTAAAACTGCTGAAAATCTATTAAAAGCTTTCGCAGGAGAATCACAAGCTCGCAACCGCTACACCTATTATGCATCAGTCGCAGATAAAGAAGGTTACAAGCAAATTAAGAATATCTTTATCGAAACTGCGGATAACGAAAAGGAACACGCAAAAAGGTTTTACAAATTCCTACTGGCAGGTTTTGAGGGTGAGCTTCCTGCTAATATAGAGATTAGTGCTGCTTTTCCAGTAGCTCAGGGGACGACACTTGATAATTTATTAGCCGCCGCTGGTGGAGAAAACGAAGAATGGTCTGAGTTATACCCGGCCTTTGCTAAGGTGGCAGAGGAAGAAGGCTTTCCGGACATTGCAGCAGCATTTACGATGATTGCTTCTGCGGAAAAAAGACACGAAACAAGATATAACAAGCTGGCAGAAAATATTAAGCAAGATCAAGTCTTTAATAAAGATAAGAATGAGCTCTGGAAGTGTGGAAACTGCGGTTATATTCATGAAGGAACAAGCGCTCCAGAGGAATGTCCAGCTTGTATTCATCCTACGGCGTATTTCGAAGTCTTTGAGGAGACTTATTAAAGATCTCACAACCAAACATTAAAGGACGGTTCATCTTGCAAACGCTCAGGCAAAGATGAACCGTCCATTATTAATTCGAGAATTAGCGGAAACAATAGAGTGCAGATTAGAAAAATATATTAAACCTATTATTATGTTGAAAGGTTAACTCATACGGACAATTAGGTTCATAATTCCCACTATTAGAATGGATAAGACAATTGTACCAGCGATAATAATCCGATTTTGTCTCTTTGTGTTAATTTTGTGCCAAACCAAGGGAATCCCTCCATAAACATTAATCTCTACTAATTGTATCATTGACAGTGATGCAAAAGTATAGACCTAAAGTCTTGGCGTTATAGGTCAGAAGTCCTATCTGTCAAAGATGTGTGAAATGCTATGAGTAAACTTGTCAGGGGTTGATATTATGGGAAAACCAGAAGATCTACTGCGAGAGTATCAGCGTGCTCGCATTAATGAAGAAGCCGTTAATGTGGAGAGAGTTCATTTTTATAAGACGGACAAAAGAGTCAATCCCAAACAAGAGGATCCGTTCTGGTTCTCAATAGGTAACTTACCTGTGTTGGTGACCGCTCCTCATGCTGTAAGACATTTTAGACATAAGAAGATCAAAATGTCTGATCAATATACAGGTTCAATTGTATATCTTTTGAACCAATTAACGGGTTGTCATGCCATTACGGCTACGAAACTATACGGTGGAGATCCGAATATAGACTCACCTTGTATCTTTAAGGAAAAAATCTCAGAGATTGTACGTCAAGAAAAGATTAAACTCGTACTTGATATCCATGGTGCCGCTCGAGAGAGAGAATTTGATATTGATTTTGGCACAGATAATGGAAGAACTCTATTAGGTAAGGATTCATTGCTGGAAACGCTGAAGAGAAACATACAAGCCTTTGGATTCAATAAAATCTCCCATAATCACTTTGCTGCTTCAGGAAAGAACACGATCACTAACTTTGTGGCTAGTGAACTAAAAATCCCTGCTGTGCAGGTGGAAATTAACAAGCAATACAGAGTACCAGCCCAAAACCCCCAGGGGTTTCACCGTATCATAGGGGTATTTGTGGAAACAATTCATGAATTAGCCCGTTAAGGGAAGACGATAGTGATCTGATGTTTCCAAATCTTATAACCATAATGCTAAAACTTGGAATATGGGCTATAATTATAAGAGTACATAAATAGGAGGAATGGAATATGCTTTTAACAACAACTCCGTCTATTGAGGGCCGAAAAATTACAGCTTATTTAGGTATTATTACTGGGGAAGCAATCATGGGCGCCAATATTATGCGAGATCTTTTCGCAAGCATAACAGATGTCATCGGTGGGCGTTCCGGGGCCTATGAAGAAAAATTGCAGGATGCTCGTCATATTGCTTTAAAGGAATTAGAGGAACGTGCAGCACGATTAGGAGCTGATGCTGTGGTAGGCATTGATTTAGATTATGAAGTGATCGGTCAAAGTGGTAGTATGCTAATGGTAAGTGCGTCGGGTACTGCCGTCAGACTAGACTAGACTAGTCTAATCTAATCTAATCTAATCTAATCTCGCCTTAGTGGATAACGATGAGTGGGGAATATCCCCGGGCTAACCTGAAAAGGGCAACTAAACTAAACCCCCAAGATTTTGGTAGTAAACTAAAACCAAAATCTTGGGGGTTTTGATCTTAATATAGCTTCTAGGCGGTGTTCGATTAAGAATTAAATGAGTCATTACTATTAGGAAAGGTTCAAAGGCAAAGAATAATCTGAATAGAGAATAATTAAGAAGGAAATACAGAAAATTTGTAGAATATTATCTATTATCATCATTTAGCCGGGAAGAATAATACAATTAATCTATTAAATTAACGTTTAAAAGAACAGAATTAGTAATGTTTAATTGAAATATTCACAATATGTTTAACGCAGTTATAGAAATGTTTTGAGCAAATAAAACATACCTAAGTTAAACCTGAAAGAGGGTGATATATTATGAGATTGAAAACAAAAGTTTTAATCATTAATTCGGTCTCTTTCTTTGTATTGTTTGGTTTATTGATGTATATTTCAAATTTATATATCGTTAGGAATATTTTACAACAGGAAAATAGTGAGTTGAAAAATCGTATTGAGTTAGTCAATCGATTAATCACGGATACAATAGATTCCTTAAATAGGACGACAGCTGACTGGGGTCAATGGGATGAAATGTATGAGTTTGTCCTAGAGCCTACACAGGAGTTCATAGACGGGAATTTTGATCTTGAGACGATAAGTAACTTGGAGTTAAATCTGATCGTTGTTGTAAACGAGGGTAAGGTTCTTGCCTATAAAACATATGACTATGCCGAAAAACAAACGTTAGACGAAACAGGGACTATAAGCGACTTAAACCGATATATCCCTCGGTTGGATGAAGTCAAAGATCAAAACGATTTGATATCGGGGATTATAATCCTTAATAATAAACCTATGCTAATATCGACGCGGCCTATTACGGATTCCAAGCGAGAACAACCAAAAGCAGGAATTTTAATCATGGGAAGATATCTAGATCGTAATGTTACAGATTATATAGAAAGGCTTTCCAAAGGAGCTATTACAATAGAGGAAGTTGGAGAGTACAAGGGCGTAATTGGAGATAGTTTTAATAAAGAGTCCACGGAAATAGTCCCTTTGGCTAACAATACCATCAAGATACATTATTATATGAATGATTTACTTGCAGATAAATCATTTAGTATTAATCTTACGAGCTACAGAAATATCTATAGTCAAGGACGAAAATTTGTAGATTTTTTTACTGCATTTTATATTGGATCTCTGCTGATTGTTTCGATACTTAGCTTAATCTCACTGCGAAGATCAATAATTAAACCTCTAGAGAAAATTAATGCCGAGATTAATTTAATCGATATAAAGAATAAGTTAGATAACAGAATTGATGTGAAAGGAAACGATGAATTTGCCTTTTTGGCAACAGAAATTAATTCTATGCTTGAGAGAATCGATAACGCCAATCAAAAGGTTATAAACAGTGAAAATAAGTTGAAAATTGTTATGGATGCTGCAAGTGCGGGATATTGGGACTGGGATATCAAGAGTAACACACTCATGGTAAATAGTCGTGTAGCTGAAATGTTAGGCTTGGGAGATGCAGATTTCATAGCTTCGCCCAAAGAATGGCAAGAATTAATCCATCAAGAAGACAAGGCCTATGCTATTAAAGTACTCAGTAATAGTCAAGTTAACACGTCAAGTGCAATTTTTCTAGAGCATCGCTTACTTACTAAGCATCAGGGCTACAAGTGGTTTTTACTTCAAGGTAAAAAAGTAATTCAAAATGGTTCAGAATCCGCCAAATTGATGGGTATAATTACGGATATAACGGATAAGAAAGAATTTGAAGAAGAGCTTAAATATCTCACCTACTATGATACTCTAACTGGATTATTTAATAGAGGTTATTTTGAAGTAAGCTTAAGAAATCTAAATAAAAAGGCGAATTTGCCTATTACCATCATGCTTGCTGATGTAAACGGTTTAAAATTAATAAATGATACGTTTAGCTACGCAGTAGGAGATAAGCTATTAGTTGAGGTTAGCAGAATGCTTGAAAAGGCCTGTGGACAAAATTCAATTATATCACGACTGGGTGGAGATGAATTTGCGATTATTCTTGAGGGAAGGGATACAACCACTGTAAAGGAACTATTTGAAACGATTAAAGAATTAGGCAATCAAATGCAAGTCAATTCTTTAAGTATTAGTATAGCCTTAGGATATGCTATGAAATATTTTGAGGAGGATGATCTTAATGAAACAGCCAAAATAGCTGAAGAAAGGATGTACAGAAACAAGCTCTTAGAAAAAAGAAGTTCCAGAAACAGTACTATTTCTAGTCTAAGTAAAATGTTGTTTGAAAAAAGTTATGAAACGGAAGAGCATGCGTTAAGAATGTATAAGATTTGTGAAAAGATAGGTAAAAGGCTCAGTATGACCTCAGCACAATTAGATGAGCTGAACCTTTTAGCTAAGCTCCATGATATCGGCAAGATTGCAATTCCAGACCAGATTCTGAATAAGCCTGGTAAGTTAACAGAGGACGAATTCGAAATTATGAAGACCCACACTAAAATAGGTTACAAGATTGCAACGGAATTAGAAGATTTACGACACGTTGCCTATCAAATACTGTGTCATCATGAAAACTTTGATGGGAGCGGATATCCTAATGGCCTAAAAGACAACTCCATTCCGTTTCTCTCTAGAATTATTAGAATTGTCGACTCGTTTGATGTTATGGTATCAGGAAGACCTTATAAAACTCCGATGACTAAAGAGGAGGCCATGGGCGAACTATTGAGATGCTCTGGCAAACATTATGATCCAGAGTTAATAAAGCTGTTTGTAGAAGTTTACGAGGAGTATGACACTGTGGAGGCTTCGTTGGGTGAGGATGATTGAAAAAAATTCCTCGTTTGATTTGACAAGCAACCATAATTCAAGTAAACTAATATCGTTGAGAGGGAGTAGTTGAATTACAAAGGCAACATACCCGGTGGGGAAACTCACCTGACTTTGTAAACCGTAGAGGTAACGAGACTTTTGACATGGCCTTATTAGGCTATGTCAAAAGTCTTTTTTGTTTATACTCCTCAGAAAGTGTAACATGAATGTTTTATACTTTCTGGAAGAAGTGCAACTAAGACTTCCGCCGACGCCTGAAGGCTGACAGAATGACTAATACGTGCGAAGACAGTGTCTGCAAGAAGGCTAATACGTGCGAAGACAGTGTCTTCAAGAAGGGCTAATTCGTGCGAAGACAGTGTCTTCGTGTGGGCTCAAGCCAGGTTTTCTTCATCAACACGGTGTATCTAAAGGTTCAAAACAAAAGTAAGGAGTGGTTATTTCGTTTATACTACTACCGTAAATGACTGTATGCTCGATTAAATAAAAGGAGGATATAAAACGTGGATTATTTCCAAAAAGAAGTTGAAGACGTCATCTTGGAACTTAAAAGTAATGAAGAGATGGGATTAACCGCTGCAGAAGCGGAAGCGAGAATCCTGCGGTATGGAAAAAATACTTTTTCCCCCAAAGAGAAGGAAAGCATTTTCGTTAAAATCTTGGAAAGTCTGAA
Source organism: Peptococcaceae bacterium BRH_c23 (assembly GCA_000961805.1). Next base: position 9,769 of record LADV01000264.1, read on the forward strand.
GGAACCCTTGATCGTAATTCTATTAATATCAGGATTGATATCCCTGGCAATGGGTCACCTTGCAGACGGGATCGGAATTTTTGTGGCAGTTTTAATCGCCACATCAATTGCCGTGATTCAAGAGGGGAAGTCAGATAAAGCCTTTGAAGCCTTATCCAAGCTCAGTGAAGATGTGCATGTGAAAGTGGTAAGAGAGAGTAAAATTGTTTATCTTTCACAAAGTGATCTTACCATAGGGGATATTATCCACTTAGAAACAGGAGATAAAGTTCCCGCTGATGCTAGGCTGATTCATTCTTCGAATCTGGGCATTGATGAATCGATGCTTACTGGTGAAGCTGAAGCAGCCTCTAAGAAATCGGATAAAATTGACCGGGAAGATTGTCCCCTAGCAGAACGCAAAAATATGCTATACTCTGGGACGATGGTAACTGAAGGACGGGTTGTGGCCATTGTCACCTCTATTGGGGACCAAACTGAGATGGGTAAAATTGCCAATGAACTTAAAGAAGAGATTTCTTCAGATACTCCTCTTCAACAAAAGTTAGCCGACCTTGGTAAGAGAATTTCCATTATTGGGTCTATTGCAGCAGCTGGTATTTTTCTTTTTGAGGTATTTACTATGTATAGACATGGGATCCTCGTCTTGGATAATATTGGGGCCGCTCTTCCAGGTATTAAAGACGCCTTTGTTACCTCTGTAGCTCTTATTGTTGCAGCTGTGCCGGAAGGTTTGCCAACCATGGTGGCCATTACTCTGGCTTTCAACATGCAGAAAATGGCTAAGAACAATGCTTTGGTCCGCAAGTTAATTGCCTGTGAAACGATTGGCTCTGTGAATGTCGTCTGTTCGGATAAGACAGGAACCTTGACAGAAAACAAGATGACTGTCGTTGAAGTTTGGTGCGATGGGAAAAGCGTCCCTGTCGATAAACTACATTGTGATGAAATGATTCAAAACTTCTGTGTCAACTCCACCGCAGATATTACCAAAAATAATGATAAATACGAATTCTTGGGAAATCCAACGGAATGTTCACTGCTGGTCTGCGCGGATAAGAATAATATAAACTATTTGCATTATCGCAAAGAGTTTGGTGAGCCAGTTTCTGAATACAATTTTACGTCGGCCAGAAAAATGATGTCCACTGCTTATCAGAGGGAAAAGGGCTTCAGGCTTTATACAAAGGGTTCGCCAGAAAAGGTCTTAAATATTTGTAACAGGATTCTGTATAATGGCTCTATTGTTCCGATGACCGAGGAGCATATCAAAGAAATAGAAGCGAATATACGTACTCTTCAGGATAATGCTCGACGAGTCCTGGCGTTTGCCTTTAATGACTTCGCCCAGGAGCCACAGTGGGAGGATATCTACAACGTTGAAAAAGACCTCGTGTATACTGGCTTTATCGGGATTGAAGATCCTCTGCGTTCTGATGTCAAAGACGCGATTGATCAGTGTCGACGTGCCGGGATTACGGTTAAAATTTTAACCGGAGATAATATCAATACGGCCAGAGCCATCGCTAATCAACTTGGACTTATCAAGAACGACTCTTTAGTACTTGAAGTGACAGATATTGATAACATGAGTGATCAAGAGTTAAAGAGCAAGTTGCCGAAAATCGTGGTTATTGCCCGCTCAAATCCGACCGCAAAAATGAGAGTTGTTAAACTCTTAAAGGAAAGCAACGATTCAGTCGTCGTAACGGGTGACGGTATTAACGATGCGCCTGCCTTAAAAGCGGCGGATGTCGGAGTTGCTATGGGGATCGCCGGAACGGAGGTCTCTAAAGAAGCGGCAGATATCGTTTTGTTAGATGACTCTTTCTCTACGATTGTCAGTGCGATCAAATGGGGACGAGGGATATATGAAAACTTCCAACGTTTTATTCAGTTCCAACTTACCGTAAATGTCGTAGCGTTTGTCACAGTAATTTTGGCAGAGCTGATGGGGTATAAGATGCCCTTTACGACGTTGCAGTTGTTATGGGTCAATATTATCATGGACGGGCCTCCAGCCTTAACCTTAGGTTTAGAACCGCCAAGAGAACATTTACTAGAAAAACAACCTATTAAGAGAAATGCCTCCATTGTTACCAAAGATATGTTGCTTAAAATTCTTTCCAATGGTTTGTTTATAGTGACCGCCTTACTCATGCTTATGAAAACACAAATCCTTGGTGGAACAGAAGCACAGCAATCGACCATTGTGTTTACATCGTTTGTCTTGTTCCAGCTTTGGAATGCCTTTAACAGTAGAGAGTTTGGGGTAACCAGTATTTTCCCCAATATTCATAGAAATAAATTAATGGTAGGGGTTGTCTTCCTAACATTCCTAGTTCAGATTCTTGTCACTCAGTTTGGTGGGCAAGTCTTTAAAACAGTACCACTGGAAGCTGCTCTATGGTTTAAGATCATAGCATTTACATTTAGCATTATCCTCTTTAGTGAATTCTTAAAACTGTTGATGAGAGGCTTTCGAGGAATTTTTTCTAATCCTCAAAAGGATTGAACGTTTTCAATGAACAAAAACAAAGGCTAGAGTTCATAATTATTAAGATCTTCTGCTAGATTGTTTTAGGTGCGCTGTATGGAATATTAAGATTCCGTATAGCGCATCTTCCATTAATTAGACAAGTATTCATGGGATACAGTTTACTTAAGATTATTTCAAAAGCCTTTATGAGGGGCAGTATTTAGCTAATCCAGTCCAAGATAAAGTAATGAAAGTCAAAATCACGGTATTATTGCAATAAAAGTGTGCCAGGTAATGCTAGGCAGAATACGGGCTATTTTACATATATTTAACACAAATAAAGGCTTCACTTTACATCGATATGTTACAATAAATTGAGACAATTCATATAAAAGAGCGACAGAAAAAGGGGTGTATATTTTTTGCAAAAAGTATATGTACTCGATTCAAGTGTGTTATTGCATGATCCTAACTCAATATTTCTATTCCAAGAAAATGAGGTAATTATCCCTTACGTGGTTTTAGAGGAGATAGAAAGTAAGAAACATCTCTTGGAGAATGTCGGACGAGCTGCCCGGGAGGCGATCCGTCATCTTGATCACTTACGGAACGACGGTCAACTTTCTCAGGGTGTCCTCTTGCCGAACGGGGGAAAGGTTCGGATCGAGTTAAATCATTACTCTAATGATGTTTTGCCAGTAAATTCGGATCTATCTTTGGCGGACAATCGGATTCTAGCGGTCTCCTTAAATTTATCTCGTGAAGAAAAACGCACCGTCATATTGGTTACCAAAGATATAGCCATGCGGGTTAAAGCGGATGCTTTGGGGATTTTAACTCAAGATTATTATAATGACAAAGTGGTGCTGCCCCCGATAATGGATGAGATCTTAATACTGAACTTAGAGGATGCCGAGGTTACTGCACTTTATAAAAATAAATGTCTTCCCTTACAAGTGCCCTTGCTGCCAAATCGCTGCGTGAAAGCAGTGTTGAGTGATGAATCAGTACTCCCTTTAGTTTCGTCTTCAACTGGGGAATCATTAGTCTATCAGATGGGTCCCAGTAACGCATCTTGGGATATTAGACCCAAGAATATGGAACAATCTTGGGCTTTGGAAATGCTCAACAATCCTGAGATTAAGTTGGTTAATTTAATGGGTCCGGCAGGCACAGGGAAAACTCTACTTGCTTTGGCGTGTGGCCTGGAACAAACAGTTCATGCGGAAATCTATCTTAGGTTGCTTTGCGCTCGGCCAATTGTTCCTTTTGGGAAAGATATTGGGTTTCTTCCTGGGGTGAAGGAGGACAAGGTTCGCCCTTATATGCAGCCGATTTATGATAATCTTGAATATTTACTTCGACCAAAGCGGGAGAAAGAGTGCGAAAGAGGCGGCGAATCTATTATTGACAGCGTCATTGACCTTCTCATCAAGAAACGGCAACTTGAAATTGAAGTCCTTACCTACATCCGGGGTCGAAGCATTCCTAATCAATTCATGATTATTGATGAGGCCCAGAACCTGTCTGCCCATGAAGTAAAGACGATTATTACACGTGCGGGTGAAGGAACGAAGATTGTGCTATGTGGAGATCCAGATCAAATTGATCATCCTTATTTGGATAAGGAGAGTAATGGGCTAGCCCATGTCGCTGCAAGGTTAAATGGTCAATCCTATTATGGACAGGTTCGACTGATCCATGGGGAGCGAAGCGAACTCGCGACTAGGACGGCAGGGCTATTGTAACTTCCGGAAGCAGGTAAAGTCCTAATAACGGCTTATCTATACGAAAGAACGAGAGACCCCGCCTTTTAATGCGGGATCCTATCGTTCTTTCGTTTTATGGGTGATGCTGGAAGACTCATCCGGATATTATCTAATCTGTTGGGAAATTCATTAAGTTATATGGCCGGACAGTGTGCATACTCTAGCGGTGGTGTTCCTAGCAAAATAAAGATATTATTCAAATGGTAGGACAGTGAAGCTGCCCGATTTGGGACTAGCCATTTATCATCAAGGAAATCATTGGGCCCAGTCCCTAGCGCAATACGCCAATCAGCTTCAGAAAGAAGTGGAACGCTTCAAGGTTTAGGGTCAGATATGAGAGAGATAACCCTGCACAGCAAACTGCAGGGTTATCTCTATTCAAAGGGAATTTCGGCGACTATAGGTTTCTGGAACGCTCAGAGGATTTGAAAAACTGGATTATTTAAATAATGTTTTTCAGAGGAACGCTGATGTTTTTATAGATGTTATCGGCAATGCCAATACCTTTGTATTGGAACCCAAGGTAATGAGCTTTGTTGGGTGCGAAAATGTTCCTTGTATCAACGATTAAGGGGGTTTTCATCATATTATAAACTGTCTTAAGCTCCAACTCCTTGAATTCCTGCCATTCTGTCATAACTATTAAACAATCAGCGTCTTTTATAGTATCCTCAATATTCTCGGAAAAAGTGACTCTTGAATTAAGCGGTTCTTCTAGATTCTTTACTACGGGATCAAAGACATGGATAGTAGTTTTTGTAGCTGTTAATTTCTCAAGTAAATGGATGGCAGGAGAGTTCCTCGTGTCATTGGTACCGGCTTTGAAGCTTAATCCTAAAATGGCTATTTTCGTATTTTCTACATCCTTGAGTTCACTCATAACATAACCGATGATGCTTTTGATCTGTATTCCATTGCGTTCCAATACCGCTTTCAACAGAGGCAGGTCGGTGTTTGCCTTACTCGCAAAACAAATTAGGGATTTCAAATCCTTGGTAAGGCATAGACCGCCAAAGCCGGGACCAGGGTTAAGGTAATGACTTCCTATCCGCTTATCGAGCTTCATGCCTCGAAGGATAGCATGGATATCGGCGTTAACCTTCTCGCTGATTTCCGAGATTTCGTTGATAAAGGAGAGTCTGGTAGCCAGGTAGGCATTGCAGGCATACTTAACCAGTTCCGAGCTCCTGGTATCGGTAAAAATCATCGGAGCATCGAAGGTGCTGTATAATTCCTTCATCACAACTTCGGATTCGGGGGTATCTATTCCAACAACGATTCGATCCGGATTCAGGAAATCACTGACTGCATTTCCTTCCCTAAGAAATTCCGGATTTGAAACCACGTCGAAGGGTATCATTGGGTTTTTCAGGTTATCCTTAATAATCATGCTAGCCATAGCACAAGTACCTACCGGTACTGTACTTTTGATAACAATGGTCTTGTAATAGTTCATATAACCTGCTACGAGCTTAAGCGCCAGAATCAGCTGGGACATGTCCGTTTCTCCGTTTTTGCTTTCAGGGGTACCGACTGCAATCATGATGATGTCAGATTCCCTGACAGCTGTTTTTATGTTGTTCGTGAATACTACTTTATTCCTGTCAGTAGCCGCTTTGAGCAGTTCATGAAGGCTTTCTTCGAAGATCGGGAGTTCACCGTTATTCAATTTATTGAGTTTACTAGAGTCACCGTCCATGCAGATTACATCATGACCGTGTACGGCCAGACCTAGGCCGGTAATCAGACCTACATATCCTGTGCCACCGATAATAGATATTTTCACCCGAAACTCCTCCTTATGCTGTTTGTGACAGTTTAGTTTGGCTATTTTC
>LADV01000054.1 GCA_000961805.1 Peptococcaceae bacterium BRH_c23
ACTCGTGCTTTGGATAAAGCCTCCTCCAAGGGTTTGATTCATAAAAATCTTGCTGCTCGCAAGAAATCTCGTCTTAACAAAAGATTTAGCAAGCACTTTGCCCAAGTTAGCTAAACATAAAAGCTATAAAAAAAGAAAGCGATCGATCGCTTTCTTTTTTTATAGCTTTTTTAGATGTTGAGATCTCCCCAAGCGCATTTTTGCATTTGCAAAATGCAAGTCAAGAACCGTCCCCGAACTTGCACCAAGCGCATTTGCTCAAGAACGCAAACAGCGCCACACACACCCCGTCCCTCTCCCGTTCGACCCAAGCCTAGAGGAAGTGTCTTAGCTTAGCGAGCACGATTAGTGGAATTGCGTCAATGAGCGCAGTCGATCAGGCGTTAAGAACCGCAACTGTTCACATGCAGAAAGCCCAGAAGTTTTGCGGTTTAGCCTGAGTGACAAGCGAATAGCAAATGGATCACGATAGTCTCCAGTGGAGAGTATCGCCGAAGCCGTGATCCCAAAAGGATGACTAACCGGCGTAGGATGTGCGAGCGGGCTAAGACACTTCCTCCCACTTCCTCCCCCTAATCTCCGCAAAACCTAACAATCATCATTTCCAACAATTGCCCTGGATCTCCCCCTCCTGATTTCATAGCCAAATCAGTATTTAAACATTCCTTCAAAGCCTTAACTAATTTTAGGGTGGATAACTTAGCGGATTGCTGCCAAACCTTTTGTGCTTCAAACGGTGAAATCCCTAACACCGAAGGGGCTTCAGCCACATTCCCACCACGCTCGCGCAGGGCATTACAACCCAGAAGAAGCCGAACTTGCCGAACCATGATCGTTAAGACCTTCAAAGGATGTTCTTTACGTAACACTTCATCTAAAGTTTCTAAGGCCTTTGCAGAAGACCGAATGGCTACCGCATCCAAAAGATCAAAGATGGATGCTTCAAGAGTACGAGTCGTAATCCCTTTAATATCCTCCACCGTAATCGTTTGACGATCCCCAATGTAAACCACAAGTTTATCTAATTCCTGGCTTAAAACACCCGTTTGATGTCCCGCCCATTCTATAAAAAAGGAGGCCACCCGAGCATCCATCGATTTTCCCCGAACTTTTAATTCTGATTGAACCCAAGCAAGCCATTCCGGCATTCGTTTCGGAGGGCAAAACTCCAAGATTTCTCCAGCTCGTTCTAACGCCTTATAAAATTTTCTCCCTCTATGTACACTCTCTGCAATAAATAAAAGACACGTCGAAAGGTTAGGGCTGGCAAAATATTTCAAAAACGGCTCCAAATCGGCAGTCTGTCCATCTTTAAAATATGACACCTCTTCTACAACGACCAGGCGATTTGCAAAGAAGGACATCGTATTGGCTCGTTCAACAATCTCCTCCGGAGTTATCTCAGTCGCATTAACTACTTCAATCCCGCTTCCAGAAGGATCCGTCAAGAAATAGAACGACTTAAGAACCTTCAACCCCTCCTGAATCAAAAATCGATCTTCCCCATGCCACAAATAAACGGGCGCAATCTTTCCCTTTGCTACACTTTCCTTAATTCGTTCAATTTCACGCAAATCTGATCCCCCCTCCCCCCATTTTATAAGAGACCATCGAGAAAAGCCAGCGTGTGCGTGTAATGCGTGTAATGCGTGTAATGGGGACAGTCGTTTTAGAATATAACTCTCTCTTTATCCAACCATCCTTCTCTTAACAAATATCCACCAAGATCTCCGCCCTCAGGTCCCATCTCGATGATATAATCTGCCTGTTTTATGAGTAATGGATTGTGTTGAATGACAATTACTGTTGCACCTTTTGAAGTCAATTCAATAATCAAGTCGACATCAATCTGTAACTCTTCCCCTAGCCCCTTACACACCGGACACATATACTCGGGATGATTGTAATTAAATTGCGCAGGCGTTCGTTCAAAAAAAATAGTTCCACAACCCTCACAAACATTGTTTTCTGGAACAGGTATACTACAATTTGGGTATAACCGTTTACCAATAGTTGCAAATAGTAGCCGCAAATAATCCCCTGTCCTTGTTACAGAGGCAACTGTTGATCTCGGTTAAGTCCTAAGTTTCTTTGTTCTATAACTATAGATGGCTGAAGTCCAGATATTTTCCCAACCATAGAATCCCTTAGGTCACTTCCTATGGGCGAATTAGTAAAAAAAGTCCTCCACAAGTTGTGGAGGATCAAAAGAAAGAGGAGGAGAAAAGAGATGTTCCTTGTTATTGTTACCCAGTATTTCCTTTTTATACATCAAAGAGGCAATTAAGGGAAATATTCTATGTATTAAATCTGAGCGTTCAAATTAGCGACCAGGAATAATTTCTATTCCGTAGTTTCCTAACAAAAGCCGAAGGGTTCCATGGTCATCCGTTCTATACACTGGGATGTGTCGTTCCCCCCAATACTCTAAAACTTCCCGTGAGGGGTGACCAAACGAATTTTTCCCCACCGAGATCCATACAGCTTGGGGATGAATACTATCCAGCCAAGCTCTGTACAGTGAAAATCGACTCCCATGATGCGGAACCTTAAAAATATCCGTCTCTAAGTTCACGCCTGTCTCGAATATGTTCTCCATTTCTTCTTGTTCCATATCCGCCGTTAGCATGATACTTTGTCCTAAGTAATTGAGTTTAAGTACTAACGAACTATTATTTGAATCCGAATGCGTCCCTTCAAGTACCTGATGAGGGCCCAATACATCCAGCCAAGCCCCCGAATCAAGATCAATCCGATCTCCCGCTTGTAGCAGTCGTAGTTCCGAAGCCTGAGAGGTTAACTCAACGGGAAGCCCCTCTTGCCATTCCTCATTTTCCAATCGTTCCCCTACATTAGGAACCCCTACCCAATCGGTCGGAATATTGGCTAGCACTGCTCGAACTCCCCCGATGTGATCCTGATGTTCATGGGTAATTAACATAGCATCCAAATGCCCGATTCTTTTCATCAATAAATACGGAAGGACGATACGTTCTCCCGCATCAAATCGATCATTACGTGGTCCAGCATCGATCAAGATGGCTTGTTTCTTAGGCGTCCGAATTAAGATAGCATCCCCTTGTCCCACATCGATCATCACGACTTCCAGATCGTTTTGTGAATTCCAAGGACTCCACAGAAAAAGAACGATGAGTAGCACTGCACCACTTCGGACGATTACCCTATCTTTAAACACAGGGTGAATAGCCCGTTGCGCTGGCCTCCGTCGCACTGCTTGACGAATTTCCAAAGGACATCGTTCTAGAATCTTAGAAGCAATTGTTTTAAACAATCTTCTGAGAAAAAGTAACCTTACCTTCAGCAAAAAGAGCGTCTTTTGTCTCCCCCACAAGAGGGTTCCAAGTCTACCATACCAAATTAGCCAAAAGAGTACCCCCGGGTTTAGAACCCAAACATCTGCATATGGTAAGTCTGCCAACACCTTTAAGATTCTATTCGCCCCGTCTAAAAGCCATAAACTCACTTGAAAGAATGGAACAGATAACTTACCATAAAAAGAGAGAATAACCCCAATAAGGCCCACTTCCAGCACACTGCCTAAAACGAAAAGGATAAAGACATTCGCTAAAAAACCGATCAACGATAGCCGATGAAAGGCAGCAATCATAAGCGGCAGCGTCGCCACCTGAGCTGCAAGAGTCCCGGCAATTGCAAAACTAAGTAGTTTAGGAACCTTTTCGAAAAATTCCGCCTTAAGAATCCGCGGAGTTAATACGATAATACCCCAGGTTGCCCCAAAAGAAAGCTGAAAACCAATATCTTGAAGGATCAAAGGATTATGGATAAAAAGACCCACCGCAGCAAAAAACAGCCAACGCAGCGTGGCCACTTTTCCCCGCCCTAAAAGCCCCAGCAGAAATGCAATTCCCATAATTGTCGCTCTAACAATCGGAGCATTCCCTCCACAGAGCGCAGCATAAAGTAAAAGTACCATGATCGTTCCGCTAATTCGAAATCCCTTCGGCAAAAAACTTAGCAGCATCCAGGAAAACCCCAGCACAAAAGCCACATTGGCACCTGAAGCAGCAAAAACGTGGAGCACACCAGTCACTTTGTAGCGCTCTTGAACTGCATCGGGAATCCGACTAGAATCTCCGAAAAGAATCCCTTCTAATACTCCCGTTTCCTCTGGATCGAAGGCCTGAAGACGATTTCGAACCTGCTGGCGAATCTTCCAAGTTAAGCTCGGCTCGCCCACAGCAAGAAGCACCACATCCCCTTGAGCACTTATGCTTCCACGTAACCCCCGAACCCCATAGTAAAGACGCCGGTCAAACCCACCTGGTGTTCCCAGCGGCTTCGGGCGTTCTAAATGCGCGTGGAAACTCACGTAATCCCCGGGCTGAATCCGCTTCCACTCTCCCGGAATATCCCCCGCATTATTAGGATAAACCGTCAACCGATAAGCCTGACCTCTTAATTCTCCTTCCTCAACGCACAGTATCCCAACAGCCATGTCCTGGTTTACATTCCAATCCTTAATCAACCCTACAATCTCCACCCGGTCCAAAATGAGAGGTTCAGGCAGAGTACGCTCTGCTAAGGCCCCGTACCCAAAACCGAGCAAGAGACTAGCTCCGAGCAAAAGGATCTCCGGACGAAACACTCGACCAAAAAAATCACGGGGCCGCCACAACACAAGGCGTACCCCAAGAAGTACCAGAATCCCAAAAACTAAAAATCGACTCTGTTCTGGGATATAAGATCCGCAAATCCCTCCCACTAAGATGGCAACCGTTCGACCAATCCAAGGGTCTTTCATGGCCCAACCGTCACTTGCGAAGCCATTTTCTCATAGGTTTTGACCCCAATCCCCGAGACATTCTTCAAATCTTCCGCCCGGGCAAACGGTCCATGCTCCGTCCGATATTGAATAATCCGTTCCGCAAACGCCGGCCCAATACCAGTCAGCTTGTCCAGTTCAGCCGCTCCAGCAGTATTGATATTTATTTTTCCGTCAGTCGATGCTGTAATCCCTGCCGAAGCTTGACTAGCTACCGGAGTTGAACTATTGATCTGTGCAGTTGCAGGTGCAGGCACAGAAGTATTACTTCCCGAATTCACGGTTCCACCCTCCGCAGACCCCTGAGGAGCAGGAAGACTCTTATACGGAACAGACACCTTTTGTCCATCCTTAAGCTTTTCAGCAGGATTCATGCTTTCTAAATTAGCCTCCGGCAAGAGACGAACTTGTTTAAGAGCGTCATCTAAACGAGCGTCCGCCGGTAAATGGACAAGCCCTGGTTTTTCCACTGCTCCCGCAACATAGACAATAATCTCTCGACTCGAAACCGTTTTATGAAGATCAGCACCGGAATTATTCGGCAAAAACAACTTCCATATCGCCAAAATAACAAGGACAACGAGCACAACCCACCATGCATAGCGAAGCTTACGCTCCATGACAGTTCCGTTGCCAAAACTTTATAAAAGTATATAAAAAGCTCTGTTTGCTTCCTGATTCATCGTGTCCGATTTTGCCCGAAGGCTACTTTCGTTTGATATAACACTCCACAGACGTAAATTCCGATGCAACGAATCGTACACATTAGTAGTGTCGTTTTAGTGACTAAACTACTAATTGAGGATATCTCGAAAGGTTTATAGAAGCATTAAGATCTCTATCTAATACTAAGCCACACTCACATCTATACACTCTGTCTGACAACTTCAAGTCTTTCTTAATAGCTCCACAACTGGAACACAACTTACTCGAAGGGAACCATTTGTCTACCTCAACGAATTCAATGCTGTGCTTCTCACATTTATACTGGAGCTTTAGCTTAAAGTCGTACAGTTTTTGTTGGGCTATAGCTTTAGATAGATGTCGATTTTTCATCATGCCCTTGATATTCAGGGTTTCCATAACCACTTTGCAAGGTTTGGTTTTCACGATTGCATTAGTGGCTTGATGGGTATGATTGCTTCTAATCCCCTTAAGTTTTCGATGTTGCACCCGGATTTGCTTTGCGACTTCTATAATGTTGCAGGTTTTGACGAAACGGCTTCCCTCCTTATTCATTTCATATTTACGAGAAACTTTACGTTGCAACCTCCGAAGCCGTTTCTCCAGCTTTTTGACCCTTTGGGATTTATTAATGTTTTTAAATTCCATGCCGTTAGAACAGACTGCAAGTTCTTTGACCCCGACATCAATGCCTATCACTTCACTCGTCAACTGTTCAGTTACTTGCTCTTGCTCGATTCCAACTGCCACATACCAATACTTTCCGTCAAATGATATACGAGGATTTGTATACTTTTGATCTAATGGCAATTGTTCCGAAGTCTTGATCCATCCGATTTTCTCAATTAGAACAATACTTTCTTTAACTTTCAACTTTAAGTTGTCGTTGTAGAATGAGGGCTTAGACTTCCTTCTGCTCTTGAATGTCGGCTTTTCAGCTAAATGCTTAAAGAACTTCTTGTAGGCTTCACAGGCATCCTTAATGGCCTGCTTTGGGATGTTATTGGAAACCTCATTAAGCCAAGAGAACTCTTCTGTTTGCTTTAGCTGTGTTAGTTCTTTTCTCAGGTCATTGTCTGAAATGAAGTTTCCACCACTAGCATAATTCTTCTCCTGCCTGTCTAATGCCCAATTATATGCCCACCGTGCAGTTCCAGCAGACTTCCATAACTGTTGCTCCTGTTCCTCTGTAGGTTTCAATCTAACTTTCTTTCCGAGTATCATCTTCAAGTAACTCCTTTATCATTTTCTTAGCTTTATTAGCACGTTTACCTTGCAATCTACAACTAACGGTAATAATTTGGACTAAATCCTCTACCAATTCCTGTTCTTCCGTTTTATCGGTCGAATCAATGATTTCAATAGTCGTTCCGTATTTATTGCATAGGTTTTCAATCAGTTCAAACCCCAACCTTAGCAACCTATCTTTATACAGAACGACTATTCTCTCAACCTCTGAATTGGTTATTAAATCAATGAGTTGATTTAGTCCTTTTTTATTGTAGTTAATCCCACTCCCAATATCAGTAACTATCTCAAACTGATACCCCTTGGCAAGCATGTAAGTCTTTACATTGTCTTCTTGCCTATTGAGATCATCTTTCTGCTTGTGGGAGGAAACCCTACAATAACCGATAACTTTCCTGTTCATCTGCAAGGTGTTTTTAATGCCTAAGAAATGATTAAGTTGCTCCTGAGAATAATAACGGTAGCCACTGGGAGCAATATGGTGAGGTTTAAGAGTGCTATTTTTATCCCAGTTTCTTAATGTTTGCTCTGTTTTGCCTATGAGTTTAGCAAATTCACCAATTGAATAATAATTCACTTCAAAACACCTCTTGTTGATAATCATACACAATAACATCTTAAATATCAACAGAGTTTTATAAATATTTATAATGTTTCAATTGCCATTTCCATTCCCATTCCCCCGTTCCTTCAGTAGCGTCATTCATTTTGATTTCGCTTTATTCCTTCTTTTTCCTGCCGCGAAGACAAGTTAATCCTGTCGAACAAAAGAGTAAACAAAAAGATCCGTTCCCGGCTCTTCTCCTACCCCCGAGGGAAAATGGGAACGGTTCTTGCGTTTCCCCCCCGTGTCTCTTTCCTCGTCCCATCCGCATACGCAAGACGATATAAAATTTAATGTGTGCTGGCTCCCAAAGTATTATTTCCACTTCAAATACAAGTCAAGAACCGTCCCTGACTTGCACTGACTCGCATTCATCTTGCTCTACTTATGCCAGACGGTGCACATGAAATGTGCCGTCACCCAAACCTTCTGTTCCTTCGTTCTTCGTTCGTTCCTTCGTTCTTCGTTCGTTCCTTCGTTCTTCGTTCCCCGACCCAAGCCCGGGACGCAGTGTGACACGAGCGCGACGTCTTTACGTA